>JAJDCT010000464.1 GCA_029260695.1 Phycisphaeraceae bacterium | reverse complement strand
GCTGAGCTGCGGCTATTCCGATAGGCGGGCTCATAGACATACAAGAGGTTCACTTAACCGATTACGGCATGCACCACACGGCACACATTCTAACCGTGCATAGACAACCCTCCACAATACCGGATTATTCGCATCCTTGATACCGCTTGGGGTCGAGCCTAGAATCGCCCCTTCACGAGCCGCTGCTCTTTGAGCCTCGGCCTCACACCAAGGAGAAGACGATGGCCAGCGAAGCTGTTTTAGAGATCACCGATGCCAATTTTGACGCCGAAGTCGCCGCCAGCGATCTGCCCGTGCTGGTCGACTTCTGGGCCGAGTGGTGCCAGCCCTGCAAGATGCTTGGGCCCACCATCGACGCACTGGCAGACGAATACCAGGGCAAGGTCAAGGTCGGGAAGGTCGATACCGACTCCAACCGCGACACCGCCATCAAATTCCAGATCCAGGCGATCCCCACCGTCATCCTGTTCCAGGGCGGCCAGGCCGTCAAGACCTGGCAGGGCGTCCAGCCCAAGCAGGCGTTCGCCGAAGAGTTGGATAAGGTGTTGGTCTGACACATTGCCGGCTTGACCGCGTGGCCGGTTCGCCCATCTTGCGTGGGTGAGTGAATAAGCCCGCTTACCACGCCGCGCTTTTCTTTTTTGCCATTCGCCACCAGCCCATGGCTAACAGCTAAGAGCTTACAACTCCCTCATGCCCCCCGTCTTCAAACACCACACATTACCCAACGGCCTGACCATCGTCGCCGAACCCAGCCCCTCGGCCCACACCGCCGCGGTCGGGTTCTTCGTCAAGACCGGTGCGCGTGACGAAGAAGCGCCGGTCATGGGGGTGTCCCACTACCTCGAACACATGATGTTCAAGGGCACCGCCAGGCGCAGCGCCGACGACGTCAACCGCGAATTCGACGAGATCGGCGCCAACTACAACGCGTTTACCAGCCACGAGCAGACCGTCTACTACGCCCATATCCTGCCCGAGTTCCTCCCCCGTGCGGTTGATCTGCTCGGTGACATCCTCAGGCCGGCCCTGCGCGAAGAAGACTTCGACATGGAGAAAAACGTCATCCTCGAAGAGATCGGGATGTACGACGACCGCCCGACCTGGCGGCTCCAGGACGAACTGATCGAACGCTACTTCGCCGACCACCCGCTGGGCTTCCGTGTGCTGGGGACCAAGCAGACCGTCGCGGACATGACCGCCTTGCAGATGCGGGAATACTTTGGTCGGCGTTACGCGTCTGACAATGTCGTGGTCTCAGCGGTGGGCAGATTCGATTTTGACAAGCTCGTTGAAGACGTCGAAAAAGTAGCCGGGCATTGGGAGCCCAGCGGCGCGACGCGCCGGTATGACGCCCCGTCGATCGCCGGCCGAGAGCACACGATGCGGGATCCCAACGTCACCCGGCACTACATCGGCCTGTTATGTCCCGGCCCAAGTGCGCAGGACGAAGGCCGCTACGCCGCGAAGGTACTCGCCGACGTGCTGGGCGACTCCGAGGGATCGAGGATCTACTGGGCCCTGGTCGAGCCCGGGCTCGCCGATGAAGCCGACTTCTCCTTCATGCCCCAGGACCGGTTGGGTTGCTACCTTGGCTATGCCTCCTGTGATCCTGATCGAGCCGAGCAGGTCGAACAGTTACTGGTCAAGACGATCGACTCGGCTGTGGACAACCTGGCCGACGACGAGGTTGAGCGGGCCAAAAACAAGCTCGCCACCTCCGCGACTCTCCAAGGCGAAAGCCCCCGTGGCCGGATGACCTCGATCGGCTCGACCTGGTCTTATCTGGGTGAGCACCTGCCTCTTGAAGAAGAACTCGCACGGGTCATGGCCGTCACCGCCGAGGATATCCGTCGGCTCTATGCCCAGTCTCCCTTCTCGCCCAAGACCGTCCTGCGCCTGGGCCCGGGTTGACCACCTAGCCCTTGGTTTGCATTGCCCCCCCCGGTTCAGGTATGAATATCGGTTCAGGGGGCTAGTGGACCCACACATCTCACAGACTTGGAGGCAACGATGGCAGATCAGATACCTGGCGCTGAAAAAAAGATACTGGCGGGCATACTTGGGATCTTATTGGGTGGCCTTGGGGTCCATCGGTTTGTCTTAGGCGACGCGACCGGTGGGATCCTCCGCATCGTCATCACCGTGGTTACCTGTGGTGCCGGCAGCCTGATCGGCCTGATCGAGGGGATCATCTACCTGACAAAGTCCGACGAAGAATTTGTCGAGACCTACATCAACCAGAAAAAAGGCTGGTTCTGACCATACGGCCATGACCCGTTATCGATTACGGCCCGGCGGTCCTAGACCCCGGGCCTTTTTGTTAGGATGACGGGCAATGGAATACTGAGCGCGGTGTTACGAAGTAGGTTCAGGAGTTTGAACCCGCGTCTCCGCACTCTCTGTGAAACCCTGAGCCCATATGCACCCCATCCCTGAAATAATTGAAGACCTGCGTGCGGGGAAGATGATCGTACTTGTTGATGACGAGAAGCGAGAGAACGAGGGGGATCTGGTCTGCGCCGCCGAGTTTGTCACACCGGACGTGACCAACTTCATGCTTAGAGAAGGCCGAGGAATGCTCTGCGTCGCACTCGCTGGGGCGGTGTGCGATCGGCTTGACCTCCAGCCGATGAGCCGAGTCAACACAAGCCAGCGGAGCACCGCCTACACCGTGACGGTGGACGCCCACCAGCGCTTCGGTGTGACGACCGGGGTTAGCACATCGGACCGCGCGACCACGATCAAGATGTTGGCCGACGACGATGCACGCCCGACCGAC
>JAJDCT010000463.1 GCA_029260695.1 Phycisphaeraceae bacterium | reverse complement strand
ATGCTGCGTCGCCGCCGCTGAGTTAGGTTTATAAATTACGGCCGCGTGGCTGGGAGGTAACGGTTCCGACCACGCTAAGCCAATCGTTTGTTGTCTTCAGACACTGATACCGGGCACCCTCCCAAGGTGCCCGGTTTTTTTTGTGCTTACCCGACGGATGTACGGGGTCTTGATCCAGAAGTCCTTGACATTGACAGACTTCGGGGTAATTTAGTTATGTCATGTCAGGCCGGTGGCAGTATGGGAAAGGGCCCATCCAGGGGGTGGATCACTTTGAGGCTGTGGTTAGCGGTGGGAGGTATGGATCGCCTGAGCCACCGTATGCCGTGTAGGCTGGCTCTTGCAGGCCCCGCTGGCCCGTGACAGGCAATGACGGCTCACGGGGAGTCAGTCTGGAGAAGGGCGGAAGGATGCGTATTGGGCTTGTGACACGAGGTATGGGTGGTCCGATCTTTTTGTCGGCCTTTCTATCGGTGATTCTGGTTGTTACGGCACCCGCGAAGTCGATCACAATCAATCTGACGTTCGACTCGGTCACTTCGGATTCGCCGAGCTTCGACACGACCGGTACTCTGCTCCAGCCGATCATGCAAGCGGCGGCGAGCTTCTGGGAAGACATCATCGAGGACACATGGACGATCGACATCGAGTACTACTACGACGACTTGCCCGGCGGCATCCTGGCTCTGCATAACAATCTCGACGGCGGTCTCGTGGCGAAGCCTACCACGGCGAGGGTTCGGTTTGATACACAGCTCGGCGGCAGCGAGCGCCTGTGGTACTTCGATCAGACGCCGACGGACCACTCGGAGTACGACCTCCAGCAGGTGCTGTATGGGGATCTAAATGCCGCCAACCAGTCCGGGGGTGCCAGCGCATGGTTCAACGGTGCGCCGCCGAGCCAGTTGGAGGTGGGGTATCGTGGTTCAACGGTTGTGGGCGCACCGGCGGATGCGGTCAATGGTTTCGATCTCTTCAGCAGCGCGTTGCACGAGATCGGGCATGCGGTTGGACTCACGGGGAACGTGGCTTCGCCGGAGACCAGTGACGGGGATTACGACGTGAACCCCGTGTTCGTAAGCGGTGCGGTGATGGGGATCGTTGACAGCAATAATCACCTCGCCACGGCGACGGCGCTGATGTGTTCGGGCTGTGGTGCGACGAACGTGCGTAGGATGCTGACCGCGACGGACGTGTTTGCGGCAGCCGCGGCTTCGGGGTGGACCCAGATCGACCTGCGGCGGATAGATTTTGGCTCTGGTTCAGACTGGGGGCTTGGCGGGAACTGGATCGGCGGGCGGACCCCCGATGGCGGTGATGATGTTTTCATCCGTCACGGCGGGACGGTGACTTACAGCGGCCCGTCGCAGCAAATTCGTAGCGTTACGATCGGCGCCAATAGTGTTGTGCACCAGCAGGGTTCGCAGCTGAATCCCAGCGGATCCCTGACGCTAGGTAACGGGGGTCAATACACGATCGACAGTGGCCTGCTGGATGTGAACACGGCAGGCACGGCCGAGTTTGCTGTGGCGTTGGTGGTCGGCAGCGACGGCAGCGGCACGGTCAACCACAACGGCGGCACGGTCCGGGTCAATAACGGCGACATGATCCTCGCACAGTCCGCCTCCGGCAGCGGCCTCTACCATCTCAACGGCGGCATGCTGGACATGCAGGGCAACGATATCCTGGCCGGCTTAGGGGCGGGGGTTCTATTTGACTTCGCGGGGGGCACGCTCAAAAACGCTGCAACGATCGATTTAGGACAGGTGCTTGTGCAGCAGGGCGGCACCCTTGCGCCCGGCGGGTCGATCGGCACCACCGACATCATCGGTGGCTACACACTTGGCGCGGGCACCGTTGAGATCGAACTGGGTGGGGCAGGCAACCCGTTGGACCTGATTCAGGTGGCCGGCGATATCGACATCTCGATCTTTGGGACCACGCTGGACCTCCGGGCCTTGGGCGGGATGACGGCGGGGACGTACACCATTTTGCAGGCTACCGGTGGGGTTGTGACAGGCGTGTTCGAGAATGTCACCGGGCTGAATCCATTTGGCGTGATCGCTTCCGTGCAATACGGGACGGACTTTGTATCTATCACACTTGACAGAGACCTGATCTTCTCAGACCTGAATCTGGATGGGTTCGTTGGCATTGAGGATCTGAATTTCGTGCTTGGCAATTGGAACCAGGTAGTCACTCCCGGCGACCGGTCTTTAGGCGATCTGACCGGTGATGGGTTCATCGGGATCGAAGACCTGAATCTTATCCTGGGGAGTTGGAACGTCGGTACACTGCCCCCCGTTGAGCGGTTCAGTCAGATCCCCGAGCCATCTGCACTAAGTTTGTTGGCGTTGGGCACCGTCGGCATAGTCAGGCGACGCCGATATTGACAAAGAGTGCAGGTAAGGCGGTCGCAGTTGTATACGTTTGTGAAGCACGCCGGTTTTAGGGCGCGGGCTGCAGCGCGGCCGGTGGCTCTATGTTTTTGGTGGTCTTGTCCGGTGCAAGGCCGGGCTCTCCGACGAACTTCCATAACCCAAGCGACTCGTCGTAGTCGTGGAGGAACTCGTCGATCTGCTTGTACCCGCTTCGATTGAGTACCCGTGTGGTATCGCGTGCCAGCGGTGCGATCATGTAGACGTCTGTAGCGCTTCGGCCGAACTCCGCGGCTTCTTTGGGTCTGACAGGCTTGACGATCCGCCTGGCGTACAGCAGGAACTCTTCGTTGGCTACCATGGGGTGCCGGCGGTGCTTGAGGCATCCGATCACAGCGCCGTCGGTGGTCATAGCAACGCGTTGGGCCGATTCCCGGACGGGGTGTACGCTGCGCTCGCCGGTGGACCAGGCGTACCAGACCAGTGTCATGACCACGGCGGACCAAACCGCGGAGGTGATCGCCGCACGCATCGGCTGCCACTTAAAGTGCCACCTTGCCCCCAGCACGGCCAGCACCATCAGCGCGACACCGGTCGCTGCGGCGAATGCCATGGGCGCATCGCCGACGGGCATGGTGTCGAGCCAGCCGTTGCGTAACATCCAGCCCTGGCTGACAAAGAAAGGCCAGGCCAGAATAGATGCCGTGAACACCGCGGCCCAGTGCGGGATACGCAGCATGTTCACGCCCGGGTCGACCTGGCCACGCTGTGCAAGTGATTCGTGGTAACGCCAGAGCTGTCCGATCAGCAGCGCCGCCGCCGGCATGATCGGCAGGATGTATCGCTGCTGCTTGGCACCGGGGATCGAGAACGCCACGAAGATCAGTACGAACCACGCCCAGGCCACCATCAGTCGACGGCGATCCTCGCCGGACGACCGCATGAACGGCTGAGCTAACCCACCGATCAGCCATACGGTCCAAGGCAGGACCAGGCCAAACAGACCGATGTAGTAAAACGGCGGCTGGAATTCCATACGCTCGGCGCGGTATTCGTGCAGCAGTGTCCCTTCGGCATTCTTCACGACCGACAAGAGATACAGGTACCACGGCGCGGTCAGCAGTGCGGCGACCAGTAGCATCCCCGCGAAGCCCAAGGCGTGGCGTCGCCAGCGATCTTTCACCACCACGATCGTACACAGCACCGGCGCGGCGCCGACCAGCAGTGCTAACGGCCCCTTGCTCATGTAAGAAGCGGCCAGGGCCACACCGGCCAGGCACCAGCCGACGAGTGTTCTGAGGTTTCCCGGTGTGGGTCTGAACGGGCGCATCGCCCATATGGCTGAGGCCACCGCCAGTGTCGCCCAGCCGGTCATGTGCATGTCGTAGGAAGCGATCCTCGCCTGGCGTTGCAGGAACAGGCACGTCCCGGCGGCCAGCGCAGAGATCACGGCCAGTTTGTGGTCGCGCAGCAC
>JAJDCT010000462.1 GCA_029260695.1 Phycisphaeraceae bacterium | reverse complement strand
CGAACGACAAGCTCATGGCCATCATGCAAAGCGACAAGAAAGTCGCCGACGGCCGGGTCCGCCTGGTCCTGCCGGACAAACTCGGCGCGGTGTCGATCGTCGACAACACACCCGACGACGCGGTCGCCAAGGCGTGGGATTCGCTGCGCAGCTAACGCACACGAAGTCTATTTAATCAACCGGATCGACACCGGGTACTTGTAATGCTCGCCCTTGTTGGCGGCTACACCGGCCAAGATTCAGAAAACAATGTCGCCGATGAACAGCACAAAAAACAGCGGTGCAGCAAAGCCCAAGGTGATACACGACAGCACAAACAGCGCGAGGTAGGCGAAGATCAGGGTGATCTGGAAGTTCAGGGCTTCCCTGCCATGATCGTCGATGAATGGGCTCTCCTCTTTTTTGATCAGCCAGATAATCAACGGGGCCACAAACCCGGTGACGATCGCCAGCAGGTGGCCCAGCATCGCCATGTTGCAGTCGTCCTTTGAAGGCGATCCACCCTCGGGTGTGGCCTCGGGGCTTGCGGTGTCCTGTGTTTCTTCTGTCATTTGGATTCCCCAATAGTTGAGTTGACGTGGCCGAACGGCTTGATGGGATCACTTAATCACGCACCAGTATTCATTTACGCACCCGCCCGTCAAGCCGGCACGACCCGGACCGGTCCTGCGGGGCAGGGATTCCGAGGCTAGGATATACCCATGCGAACCGTCCGCCGACACGACCTGTCCCCACGCGTTGAGATCATGCCCCTGATCGATGTGATCTTCCTGCTGCTGACGTTCTTCATCTACAGCCGGGTCACGATGGTGCAGGCCGATATCTTGCCCGTGCAGCTTCAAACTCTCACGACCGGGGAGGCCGCCAAGCCCGCTTCTATCGTGGCGGTGACCATCGACGCACGCGGCGGGCTGTACCTCAACCGGATCCCGATCGACGATGAACGCCTGGACCAACGGCTCAGCGAGATCGCACAACTCGAAGAAAAGCCCAAGCTGTTCCTGGCGCTGGAAGACACCGTGTCTTTGTCACCGGGCCGTGAATCGCAACCGGGGGCAGCCGACGGGTCTGTCGGGGTTGTGGACCGCGGCCCGCTGCTGATCGGATTGATCGAGCGTGTTCGGCAGGCGGGGATCGAGGATTTTAATATCGTCGGCGACAGCGCGTCGCCGTGAGCCCGATACCCGGGGATTGAATGGGCCCTTGTTGTGATCGAACGAGAATCCAAACTGCCCTTGGTCATCGGTGCGGTGTTCGCGCTGTTGATGCACGCCGCGTTGGTGCCGGTATGGGGTGTAGGTTTATCCGGGGTGGTGGGGCGGCAACCGACCACGCCGCCCAAGCAGGACCGGTCGCTGCCAACCCCCCGTGAGCTGGAAGTCGGCAGAGCCCACGCCTCGGTCACGAACATCGCCTGGATCGCCTACGACGATTACCGCGAACTCCTGGCCAAGCACTCGATCGTTGAACAGCCGGCGATACAGAAACAAGAGGAACCCATCCCGGGTGCGCCGATCGAGATGGACCCGACCCCGCCGGCGCCCAACGCCCAGCCCCAGCCCAGGCCCGTTCCCCCGAGTGCGGACACCGGCGGCGATCAGTCTATCTCTTTGCCGTTAAGCGCCTCCGCCCCCGTCCCACTGCCGACGCCCAGCGACCAGGGCCAGATCCCTTATGCGCCTCAAGGCCCGATCCCCCGGGACGCGGTCGCCGTGGTTCAGGACACTCCCGATCAAAAGAATCAGGCGAAAGAGCGCTCCGCCAAGCAACGCAAAGAGGACCCCGGTGCGCCGACAGATTCGGCCAAACCCACCGCCGCCCCGCGCGACGAGGCCGAAGCACCCCCGGTCACGATCATCCCCGGCTTGATTAAGATCCGCCCGGGTGCCGTCCTGACCGCCGATGGCATCGAAGTCAAAACCGTCGTCCCCCGGCCCTCGACGATCGCACGCTACAGCGCCGTCCCACGCAACCCTAAAGCGACTATGTGGTTCAACAACCAAGGCAAGGTCACCCACGTCGAACTCACCCGCTCCACCGGCGCCGAAAACTGGGACGAGCCCGTGGTCGCTGCCCTGGAGCAGTGGACCGCCAAAGGCGAGCGGATCGACAACCTTCAGGGCGAGCTTCAATTCAAGGTCGAACTGCTTTTGCGGGGCGAATAGGTACGATACCCGTCAATCGCAAGCCCACCGCCTCCCGGTAGTGGGGTCTGGGGCCAACCCTATGAGTTGCGGCCTACCAAGCTACTGACTTTGGAGTAAGTATCGGATGCAAAGAAACGAAGACGGCGGCATCGTGATCTCCTGCGATTTCTGCGGGGTCGATTGGGATGAAGAGTTGCAAATGATCGAAGGGCATCAGGGCTCGGTGCTGTGTCTTGTGTGTCTCAAGCGGGCGTTGGATGAGGCCCAGCCCACCGACGAACCGTTCAAGGGGACGCTCTGTCTTAGTGACAAGCCCGCTGGGACCAAGTGTTGGCATCACCCGGAGGCTCAGCCATCCCCGGGGCTGAACGTTGATGCGCCGCTATGTTGGGATTGCATCCGCCTCGCCGCCAAGGGCTTCCACAAAGACCCGGAAGTGGACTTCCGCTGGGACTCCTCGAAGTACCCGCCCCAGGCCCTCGCAAAGCCATAAGGCCACACCAGCGCACAAAACCCCGGTGAGGGTGTAACGCAGTGATATCAATCTAACTGTAGGTGTAGCACTCAGGCTTGCCGTTTAGCGGCGGATCGTAGATCCGCGCGTAGGCGGGCTGTTATTTGATTGCGAATACCCGGGCTATCACGCCGCGTGTGCCAGGTGGTCTTCGATCTGCTCCGCCAGCCGTAGGGCTGCGTCGTATCGCGGGTTGATCGCCAGGGCCTGGTCGTTGTGGATGTTCGCCTCGGTCGGGTCATCCAGGAAGTGGTGGCAGATCGCCAGGTGGTAGTGCGCATCCGCCCGCAGGGGGTAGTCTGACGTGACCTCGGCGAGCGTGTGTGTGGCCTGTTTCAGCAGTGTCTGAAACGTGGTCTGCCCGGCGTGGTCTGGCGGTGCATCTTCCAGCCCGGCTTCCATTGCCAGCGGCGCGGCGGCGTGTTGCCAGTAGGCCGCCAGGTGTTTCTGACGCTGCCGACTGCCCGTGCATCGGTTCAGCATCGCCAGGGCGCGGTCGGCCAATCCAGATCGTCCACAGGCTTGAGCGTTGACCGCCAGCCCGGCCCAGGCCTCCCCGTTATGCGCAGACAGCCTCACTGCTTTCCAGCAACTCAACGCCGCCAAGCGGAATCGGCCGGCGTGTGTGTGGACCAGGCTAAGCGCCTTGATCGCTTCGGCGGTGTGATCGCCGGGGATCGAGACTGCTTTTTCAATACGGCGCAAAGCCGTCGTGTCTTCGCCCATCTCGTCGGAGAGCCGACCGGATTCAAGCAGCACGCCCACATCATCGGGCCGTATGTTCAATAGCGTTCCATACAGCTCGTCGGCATCACGCAGACGATCCAGGCCACGGCACTGCCTGGCGGCTCGCAACAGCACCCCGGGCTCCTGCGTGTCGGCCTGGCCGGCTAATAGCAGGTCGATACCCTCCTGCGGGTCACGCTCCTGAAGCAGGTCCGACAGCAGTCGTGTCGATGCCTGGTCCGACGGCGACAGGCGCACGACATCCCGCAGCGAACCGATCGCTTCGTTGAACTGGTTGAGTTTGAGGTACAGCCCAGAGAGCATGCGGTACGGCCGAACATCATCGGGCAACTGGGCCGCGAGCTTCTGGAGTTGGCCCCGTGCGATCCGGTCGAACCCACTGCCCGCAAGCGCCTCGGCCCGAAGCATGGAAACCTCGGGCACGTCCGCCATCTCAGGCGCGGCCTTGTCGTGTGCGTTCAGCGCGGACATCGCCAGGTTCGGGCGGTTCTGCTTGAGATACACCCTTGCCTGCAGCACCCGCGCGTTGACATTGTTCGGGTCCAACTCGACCGCCCGCCGGATATGCCCAAGCGCCTGGTCGTAGTGCTTGGCGTGGTAGGCCGCCCTCGCGAGGTCCAGCCTGTCCATCGCCTGCTGCTGTTGCTCGATGGTGGGTCGGTTCATGCCGCGAACTCCCGTTGCAGTTGTAGGGCTTGCAGCGAGTGCGGGTCGCGCTGCAGCCACTCAGACAGACGGGCCTTGGCTTCCTCGCTTCGGCCCTCCTGTGACTCTCGGCGGATCAGCGCCGCCTGCACGTCGGGGTAGGTCGGGTGATGCTTGGCCACGCACGTCAGCACCGTCACGGGCGGCAGCGCGGTGCCGCCGCTATCTCCAAGCCGATTGATTAATAGCGCCAGGGTCGCACAATACGGGTCCTCTTCCAGTCCCCGGTGTGCCCAACGCCTGGCCTGGATCTGGTCGCCTTCCAGCAACGCCAGCTCGGCCATCGCCCGGCAGATCGAAGTCATCTGTCGGGAATCATTCTCAAATAACGGCACGATCCGCCGGATCGCCTGCCGAAGCAGCCTGACCGTGGGCAGGTCTCTTTGGTGCTTCTGAGCAAACACCAACGCCTGGATCGCCTTGGGTTCATTGGCCAGGCTGCGTGCCAACCCGTCGATGGGGCCCTGGGTCGACCAGCGCAGGCGGTCTGCTCCCGGGACGCTCATATCACGCAGCCAGCGCGTGGCTTCGTGACCAAACGCGTTATGAAAAGCCCGGCCCAGTCTCTCAGCCTTCTCCTGCTCACCTAGCGACACTAAAATACTGATCGCCAGTTTGATCTGTATGGGGCAGCACTGCCCGATGGTCTCGGGCTTCACACCTTCGAGGATAGCCGTAGCGTCCTGGTGTTTTCCGCGCCTTGCCAGCAACGCCGCGAGGATGATCTTGGTGGACGCCGCGCCCCCGGCCTGGCGGTGAACGCTGTGCAATTCCAACTCCGCGCTGGCGACCTGACCGCTGAGGCACATCTCACGCACACGCTTCAGCAGGCTTACGTTGTCTTCTTTGACGCTCATCTGATCTCACCAAACGCATCGTGCCTAAGCACCGTTGAATGTCACCGCCGTCCGGGTGGACGGGTTCCGGGGGAACCGGCAGGCTGACTCATTCAGCGCGATCGGCTGTTACGTCTGGGGGGTTTAGTCAGAAGGGTTAATTTATAACGGTTGGGACGGTCCGGTAACGCCCCGCCATCCCTTTACGAGCTCTAAGCGGGGTCAAGCACCACCAGGTTATCCCGGTGGATCACCTCGTCGTACGCCGCGTTGCCCAGAACCTTCCGGAACTGGCTGGAACGCTTGCCCATGATCAGCCGCAGCTCCTCGGCGCTGTAATTGGTCAGGCCCCGGGCCAATTCCTTGCCGGTCTCGGATCGCACCAGCAGCACATCGCCACGGTCGAACCTGCCGGTGATCTGCGTGACTCCGCTCGCCAGCAGGCTCTTGCCACGTTCGCAGATGGCCTTGGTCGCGCCGTCGTCGATCCCGATCGTCCCGGAAGGGCGGGCCGTTAGCGCGATCCAGCGTTGCCGGCTGTCCATCTTGCGGACGGCGGGCATACAGACCGTCCCCAGCCGTTCCCCCGCAAGCACCCGCGTAATCACATCCTCTTGCCGACCCGACGCGATCACCGCCACCTCGCCGGCATCCATCACCCGCTTGGCGGCCTCCAGCTTCGTGCTCATCCCGCCCTTGCCCCACTTGCTCGAACCCGCGCGTGAAAGCCCCTCATACGCCGCCATATCGTCGATCAGGTCGATCACGTTGCCTTTTTCATCCAGCAACCCATCCACCGCCGTCAGCAACAAAAGCGCGTCGGCCCGCAGCGCGTTGGCCGTCATCGCCGCAAGCAGGTCGTTGTCGCCGAAGCGCAACTCATCGACCGCCACCGTATCGTTCTCATTGAGCACGGGGATGCCGCCCAGCTCGTGCAGCTTGTTCACGCAGTTGCGGATATTCAAAAACCGTACCCGGTCGTCGAAGTCTGTTCTTGTCAGCACCACCTGCCCGACCGCCATCTTGTACTTGCTAAACGCCTTGTGCCACTCGGTCATCAGCTGACGCTGCCCGATGGCGGCCACCGCCTGCAGCTCCGCCAGGTCGCTGGGCCGTTTCTCGATCCCCAGCGACACACAACCCGCACCGACCGCGCCGCTGGAGACCAGCGTCACCCGTCGGCCCTGCTTACGCAAAAGCGCGACCTGCTTGGCGATCCGACGGATGAACCCCGCGTCCAGGCTCGGCCGATCGCCGTCCTCGGTCGTCAATAGCTGTGTCCCGATCTTCACCACCACGCTCTTGGCGGTACTCAGGACGGTTTGTCTTAGTTCGGTAGAAGGCATGGGCGGTGTTGTCGGGTCTGGGGTCTAGGGTCCGGGGCCTGGTCAGTAGATTCCGTCTCGTATGCTATCAACGCCGGTCCTGAGCGTAGCGAAGGGCCGGGCGGGTGTCAGCGGTGCTCAATGTCAAGCAATCCCAAAAGCAACGCCGCGTGGCGCCTCGTCGAGCCTTGGCGTGACAGGATAACCTCACGGCCACGCTTAGCCAGTTCTGTTCGACGATCAGGATTATCCAGCAATCCCGCCACAACTTCCCCCGGCTTGTCGGTGACGATCAACCCGCCCCCGGATTCCAGGGCCGACACCGCATCGCTAAAGTTGTGATGGTCAGGCCCGATGACCGTGGGCTTGCCCAACGCGACCGGCTCGATCGGGTCCGACCCGCCCCAGCCATTAAAACTACGCCCGACAATCA
This sequence comes from Phycisphaeraceae bacterium, assembly GCA_029260695.1. Lineage (GTDB taxonomy): Bacteria > Planctomycetota > Phycisphaerae > Phycisphaerales > Phycisphaeraceae > JAJRRS01. The sequence continues at coordinate 628 of JAJDCT010000462.1, read as the reverse complement.
CCACATCCGCCAGCAGGTATGCAGCCCGTAACTCGCCCATCGTGTCGATCATATGGATCCATCGTCGGCCTACGGCTGGTGGTTCATTCGGGTCCTGACCGTCGCCTTGTGCCGATGACCGATGTACAACCGGGTAAGGCTCAGAAAACTCAGGCAGCTGGGATAACTGCTTAGATACTTGGGCGAATCTTTCGGGCTTGCGAGGCACCACGATAAACTGCACCGTGTCATCACAGGCCTCCACAAGGGATTGGATAAGATAGACCTCTTCGGTATCTCCCGTTGATCCCATGACGATGATGGGGCGATTCCTATCAATCACCATAGAATCAGTGATCTCATCAGCCACTTCGCGGATGTCATCGGACACTTCAAGTTGCGCCGCGTCCCACTTCATCGTGTCCAGCACACGCACCCGCTCGGCCGGCACGCCCATCTCGATGAAACGCTCGGCATAGTCCTGCGTCTGTGCCGCCACCGCGGACAACGCCCCGAACATCCCACGAAGCCATCGGCGGAAGCGCAGATACCCCTTAAAGCTCCGCTCACTGAGCCGACCATTAATCACCGCGACCGGGATGTTTCGCCGACCACACGCCTGCATGAAGTTCGGCCAGACCTCCAGCTC
>JAJDCT010000461.1 GCA_029260695.1 Phycisphaeraceae bacterium | reverse complement strand
CTGGATAGGTTCCAGCCCCCGGAGTTGCCCCCGGAATTGTCCAAGGGGTTGCCACCGGATTCAATCCCCGCCACGGGCCCCGCGTCTGTTGCGTCTGTGAACGCGTCGAGGTTGTAGCCGCTGACACGGCGCATGGTCTTGGGGAACCGCGCTTCGATTTCTTCGCGGTTGGTGCGGATGATCTCGCCGATGCCTCGGTAGAGTGCCGCCTCGCGTCCTGGCCCGGCGCTTCGGTCGGACCAGCGATCGGTATCGCATGGGTCAAGCGTCAGGACCGTGCCGTCGGCGAGCAGGACCTTCAAGGCGATGACGTGGTCGATCGTTTTGCCGTAGATGACCGAGCGTGTGCCAGAGCTGTTGTTGCCGATCATCCCGCCGATGGTGGCTCTGCTTGAGGTGGCCGGATCGGGTGCGAAGTGCAGGCCCATCGGCTTGAGCTGAGTGTTGAGTTGATCGCGGACGACACCGGGTTGGACACGTGCCCAGCGTTCGTCGGCATTGACTTCCAAGACGGTGTTCATGTACTTGGAGCAGTCGAGTATCAGCCCCGGGCCGAAGGTCTGGCCCGCGAGGCTGGTGCCGCCGCCGCGTGCGGTGATCGGCATGCCGTGGTCTACCGCGATACGGACCGCGGCGGCTACATCAGACTCATCTTTGGGCACGACCACGCAGGCGGGCATCATCTGGTAATGGCTTGCGTCGGTGGCGTGGATGCCACGGCTGACGGTGTCGCTGTGGACTTCGCCACGGACGGCCGACCGCAGCTTGTCAATCACGGTGTTATTGGATGCTTGTGTTAGCTGGATGGTCATGCCCATGCGTTTCCGGTCGATACGTTCATCAGCACTGGGTTCTATTCTGGCCGCAGGTCCAGGTGACTCTCCCTGACAGAGAGGATTCTAACCCGGCGAGTCGTCTTCTGTGTGACGCAGTGCTTCAAGGGCATGCTCGACATCGGGGGACAGATCCAGGATCGAGCCGAGGTTCATCATTTCGAGTACCTCGAAGATGGCCCCGGTAGTGCCGGCGAACCGGACCTCGCCTTCGGCCGTCTTCACCCGGCGGTGGAGCGTGACCAGCGATCCGATCCCCGCGGATGAAACAAAGGTCAGGTTGGAGCAGTCGATGATGATCCGAGGCCGACCCGTATCGAGCAGCCTGCCGACGGAATCGAGTAGGTTTTGTATAGATGCGCTATTGAGTTCGCCGTTAAGCCCGACGAGGGTGATGGCCTGCTCAAGTTCATGGATGATCAAATCCATCAGGTGTGAATCCCGGCGCGAAGTTATTGGTTAATAGGGTTGGGCGGTAAAGTGGGGCAGAGGTCTGGTTATCTGAAGGGATCCCCCGGCAAAGCCGGTGGCTGAGGGTGAGCCATGATGCGGGGGGGGCCCAATTCTTCATTTACACATAAGTCCGAGTATTGTAGCAACGGCAGACGCGACAAGTCGCGGCGCTTTGTTTGACCGATATCCCGGGCGTGGTTAGTGATGATTTTTAGAGAGTGTGGGTCGCGAGTCAGCGGACGGCCTGGCGGTACTCTCTGCGGTAGGTCGTGCTGTAGAACTGGTCTCGCACCTGGCCGTTGTTGCTGTACTGGCGGTCGCGTGTGATGGTGACGCTGCTCTGGATGGTCGGCAGTGCGTAGCCGGAGGTGGCGGCGGGGGAGAGGTCGTTGCGGTTGGCGTACCAGGGGAGGCCGGGTTGGGCGGCTTGCCTTGAGTCGATGTGATGCAGCAGGGGCGTGTTCAGGGCGACCGAGCGGCGGTTCCCATCGGTGTCCAGTTGTGGTCCTAAGTCTACCGGGCGAAGCTCTGCGGACTGGCAGCCGGTGAGGACCAGTATGCCGGCCAGGCAGAGCATCAGGAATAATGGGCGGATGGCACGCATCACCTTTCAAGTAGCTAATCCGGTGCCGTTTCGGAGTTTGGGGGACCAAATCGTCTCCGGCGATGCGTGCAAGTGCATCTGAATCAAGAGATTGCGCGCAAAAATAGCGAGTGAATCCAAGCGGGCTTGTCTGGATCGGTCGTGCCGGTTGTAGCCTGGGGGCAACACGTGGTGTCGGATCACACCGCGGTTAATTGGTGCTCACATGGTCTTCGCCCGGGCTCCAATTACAGGCGCAGAGCTGACCGCTTTGGACCGCATCGATCACACGCAGCGCCTCGCTGACGCTTCGGCCGACGGAGAGGTTGTTCACGCTGACCCACTGGATGACATTGTCGGGATCGACCAAGAACGATGCGCGGAGACAGACGTTTTCTGTGGGGTCGAGAATGCCAAGGTCGGCCGCGAGTTTTTGGGCGGCGATCAGCGGGTAGGGGAGGTCTTTCAACCCGCCGTGGGCCTGTCGCCAGGCCAGGTGGGAAAATTCGTTGTCCGTGCTGCCACCGATCAGGACGACGTTGCGCTCGTCAAACTGGGGTGCGGCTTTGGCGAAGTCGATCAACTCGGTGGGGCAGACGAAGGTGAAATCCTTGGGGTAGAACAGGAACAGCTTCCATCGGCCTTCGTAGTCACCGGTCTGGATCACGGTCAGGTCATCGATCGTCAGGCCCGAGCAGGCCTGGCAGTGGAACTGGGGAAAAGCTTCGCCAACGGTCAGCATGGTGCGGGGCTCCATCACTACGGTGTGGGTGTTTCTGGGTGGTGGCCTGACAACAAAAGCAGCATACATCTTCTGTTATAGCTAGGGGAAGATTAGAGTGGGCCGATCTCGGAGTCAAACTTGACGAGGCGGTCCGGTGGATGTTTGCGGGGTCGGTTTGGGAGTGGGTGTGGGGCCGAGGAGTCGTATGGCCTAGAATGGTGTCATGCGGGTTGACGAGACACCCACGGATATGTCC
>JAJDCT010000460.1 GCA_029260695.1 Phycisphaeraceae bacterium | reverse complement strand
GGCTGATCGGTTTACGGTGATCGCAAGCGGTGTGGACCTTGAGCGGTTCGCCGTTGGCGAAGATGCTCGGGTGTTAGCGAGGCAGCGGTTGGAGATTGAGGCTGACGTTCCGGTGATCGCGTTGCTTGCTCGGCTCGATGCTCTGAAGGGGCACGATGACCTGTTAGATATCTTGCCGGGATTATTGGATCAGCACGACGGGTTGCAACTGTTATTGATAGGTGATGGCTGGAGGCGGGCGCACCTTGAATCACGGCTCCGCGATGAAGGGTTGGCTGGGCACGTCAGTGTGATGGGGTTGATCCCGCACGGGCGGGTGCGGGACATATTGCCCGCTGCGGATGTGAAGGTGTTGCCTTCTTATCAGGAGGGACAGAGCCGGACGCTGATCGAGGCGCTGCTATGTGGCTGCGGGATCGTGGCCTACGATGTGGGCGGTATCCCGTCGATCTGCGTCGATGGCGAAACGGGCAGGCTCGTGCCAGTCGGTGACAAGGCCGCGTTGGCGGAGGCGTTGAGTTGGATGATCGAACACCCGGGAGAACGAAGGGCGATGGCCGAACGCGGTCGGGCGCTGGTCAAGGATAAATTCAGTGCCGAATCCATGACACGGGAATTAGAAGGGTTGTATGAGCGTTTATTGACAGATAAGAGTTGAGCCGCGAAGGCGCGAAGATCGCGAAGCGGGGGAGGGGGTGGCCGCGAATGAACGCAATTGGAGAGGTGCCGGTGTGATTTTTCGGTATTTGCGTTGATTTGCGTTGATTCGCGGCTATTCTTCTCCGCACTCTTTACGTTGTTTCAGTAAGAAGGGAATTGTAGATGGCGAATATTCTTGTTGTCGGCCCGCACCCGGACGATCAGGAGCTGGGGATGGGCGGGTCGATCATCCGGCTGGCGAAGCAGGGGCACGACGTGCTGGTGCTGGACGTGACCAACGGTGAGCCGACGCCTTACGGCTCGCTGCCGGAACGCGAGAAGGAATGGACGGAGGCGGCGAAGATCATGGGGGTGAAGCGTCGGCTGCTTGGGCTAAAGAACCGTGAGGTCGAGCACACGCTTGAAGCCCGACACCAGATGGCGGGGGTGATCCGTGAGCATCAGGCGCAGATTGTTTTTCTGCCGTTTGAGGAAGATGCGCACCCGGATCACCGGGCGGTGACGCGGATCGTTGAGGATGCGCGGTTTGATGCGAAGCTCACGAAGATCGATCTGCCGGGCGAGCCGATCTACCCGAAGTGGTTGATTTATTACTACTGCACACACCTGCGTTGGGTGGCGAACCCGTCGTTCTGCCTGGACATCACCGAGCAGATGGACGACAAGGAGCGTGCGATCAAGGCGTACCACACGCAATTCGTTGTGCCCGAGAAGAACCGCCGGGTGGTGGAGTTTGTGCGTGAGATGAACGGGTACATGGGCTCGCGGATCGGGGTGCGGTATGCCGAGCCGTTTTATACGAAGGAGCCGCTGGGGCTGGGGGCGTTGGATGGGTTGGTGATTTGATAAACGTACGGCACATCCGTGAGCATCTATCCATTATGTAGCTTCACTTCTGGCGGTCTCGTTCCTTTGGATCAACACGCGGATCTACGATCCGCCGCTAAACTGCAAGCGTATCCTTCCGGGGCTTTAGGTTTGCAGGTGCGTCGATGAAATGGATGGCCGGGTGTCAGCGGTACTCGATGTCCTGGACGAGTTTGCCTTCGTTGTCGCGTGACCAGACGAGTGTGGGCTCGGGGTGCAGGCCTGCGGCGGTGATGCGTGGTGGGAGGTCGTCGCGTGAGGGTTCCAGGAGCTTGAACAGGCCGGAGCTGCCGTTGCGTCGTTGGTAGCGGTAGAGGTCCGGGTCGTCTGCGGCGACTTCGACGGTGATGCCGTGGGATCTGCGTGTGAGGACGAAGTGCCTTGCCTGTAGGGATTCACGGAGCTTGGCCAGGGTTTTGGGTGCGGGCTCGCCGCGTTGATGCATGAAGCTCAGCGCCTCGCCGAGGAACTCCATCCTTGAGGCGGCGGTGTTGATGGGGTCGGGGTTTTGCTTGTTAGCGAAGTCGGCCCATCGTTTGGCGAGGGGTCGGAGGCTGTCTTCGCCGAAGACCTCACGGAATGCGGTTTGATGGTCGCGTCCGGCGCTGACCTTCTGGAGGTAGCGTGCGAACGATGTCTGGTAGCGGTCGTCATCGCCGTGGATCAGGAAGAAGACGATGGACCAGGACTGTGCGTACATCAGTGCGGCGCGGTCGGGGTCGCCGTGCAGCGTGCCGGCCCAGTCGTCTGCGGTGAACCCGACCAGGTGGGCGAACTCGATACCGGTCCCGGCTGCGAGTGCGTGTTTAACCTGCTCGACCCTTCGGGCGTTGGCGAGCCCGGTAGTCATTTTGTCGCCGACGATGATCGCGTCTTCAAAATACTGTGCGAGCCCCTCGTTGATCCAGGTTGGGAGATCACGCCCCAGGTGGTTGAAGGCGAACTGGTGGAAGCCTTCGTGTTGGAGCACCTGGAAGGTTTGACTGCGGCTGCGTCCTTGAGTCCAGGTGGCCAGGCCCTGTGACTTTGGGGAGAAGAAGAACATCCCGCCGGTGTTGGTGGCGTTGATGTCTTGTGAGGCGGTGAATTGCAGGTACTCCTGCTCGGTGCGGAGCAGGTACAGAGGCATCTGTGCCTGGCTGCGTGTGTGGAACTCTCTGAAGCGGTCTTCGTATTGTGCGAAGACGGCGTCCATGTGTTGGCCGAAGGCGCGGACCTCGTCGCGTGTGAGGTTGGTGTGGATGAGGTATGACTTGCTGCGGAACTTTTGGAGCTCGAGTTGCTGTGCGGTGGCGAGGCTGGGTGTGAGCAGGCACAGGAGCAACGCGGCGGTGGCGAGGAGGGGGAGTGTCAGGCTGCGACCGAAGATGGAGACACGCTGAGATATCCGAGCCTTCGTTGCGCTTAGGCTCGGCGTGGTGCCGATGGTTAGAACGGTTGCCCGGCGGGGGTTGAGCTGCGGGTTGCGTAGGGGTTTTGCCGGCGTCATCCGAGGGTCAACCGATGCGTGTGAAGTGGATGAAGCGTTACTTGCCGGCGTAGTCGATGACGCGGCTGATCTCGCTGCGCATCTCGTGGCGGTGGACGACACGGTCGACGAAGCCTTTTTCCTGGAGGAACTCTGCCCGCTGGAAGCCTTCGGGGAGGTCCTGCCTGACGGTGTTGGCGATGACGCGTGGCCCGGCGAAGCCGATGAGTGCTTCACGTTCCGCGAGGATGACGTCGCCGAGCATGGCGAAACTGGCGGTGACGCCACCGGTGGTCGGGTCCGTGAGTACGCTGATAAACAGGCCGCCTGCGTCGTCGAGTCTTGCGAGGGCTGCGGAGGTCTTAGACATCTGCATCAGCGAGAGTGCGGACTCCTGCATGCGAGCGCCGCCGGAGGCGCTGATGACGATGACGGGGCGGTCGGTTTCGGTGCCCAGCTCGATGGCCCGGGTGATTTTCTCGCCGACGACGCTGCCCATGGATGCCATCATGAATCGGTTGTCCATGACGGCGAGTACCACGCCTCGGCCCTTGATGAAGGCGCGTCCGCACTGGACGGCGTCGTTGTGGCCGGTCTTGGCTTGTTCTGCTTTGAGGCGGTCTTTGTAGGGGATGCGGTCGTGGAAGCCGAGCGTGTCGCGGGGTGCGAGGTCTTCCCAGAGGGGCTCGAAGCTGCCGGGGTCGCAGAGCTGTTCGATGCGCTCGGTGGCATCGATGCGGTAGTGGTAGTCACAATCGGGGCAGACGTGCAGGTTCTGTGCGACCTGCTTGGCGTAGAGCATGGCCTCGCAGTTGGGGCAGCGTTTCCACAGCCCCTCGGGTACACCTGCGGCCTTGCCGTTGGTATCGGGCTTGTGCTCCAGCCAGGTGCGTTCGGCTTGGCTAGGCGCGGAGCCGGGGGTACCGGGGGCGGGTTGTTTGGGTTGCGTCATTGCTTTCACGGGGTCTTCCGGCAAAATAGCTCTCATAGGCCCTGATGCGAACAACCCCGCAGTGAGCGGGGCGACAGGATTATATCGGCAAACCCTCTAGGGATACACCAGCCATGCGGATCGTCAGATTTGAAGATATA
>JAJDCT010000459.1 GCA_029260695.1 Phycisphaeraceae bacterium | reverse complement strand
CCCAACACACGGGTCAGCTCACGGGCCGCGGCTCTGGGCGCATTCGTCGCGGCTGTCGGCTGGATTGTCAGCATCGAAGTCTTCAAGATCTATGTCGCCAATCAAAGTTCTAATATCTATGGTGCCCTGGCACTGGTGCCTTTATCGCTATTGTGGCTATGGGTGACCTGGATAATCGTCCTGTTCGGTGTCGAGGTGACCTACACGATCCAGGCGATGGACGGCCGACGGTTTAAGAGCCTGCGCACCGCCGAGGACCGGGATGTGCTTTTCGACCCGCGATGGATGATCCCCGTGGTGGCGATGATCGGCCGATCGTTTGAAAACGGCGACTCCATCCGCCAAAACGAATTGCAATCCGAGACCGGCCTGCCCAACCGGGCGGTCGCCTCCCTGGTCGACATGCTCACCAAAGCCAACGTCATCCACCACGTCGAACACGGCGAGCCCGGCGTCCCGGCCTACACACTGGCCAGGCCCCCGGAACGTATCGGTGTCGATGAGCTTCTGGACCTCAGCGAAAAGGCTGCGATGCGAGAACGCACACGCTCACGACTGGCCGGCACCGACGTGGTCGCTCAGCTGCACACCGCGCAGATCAACGCCGCCAAGGGCACGACACTCGCGGATGTGATGGGGCAAGGATCGAAGTAGCCCAAGAGAATTAATCGTCCGCCTCAACCACCCGCCGGTTGTCATACCGTTGAGCGATCGGCATGCGTCGGCCAAACCCAAACGCCCGGCCGGTGATCTTTAAGCCCGGCGCTGCCTGCTTGCGCTTGTATTCGTTCAGGTCGATCAGGCGGATCATTTTCAGAACGACCTCGGAATCGAACCCGGTCTCGTCGATGATCCGCTTGGCGGACTGCTCCTGCTCGACAAAACGCTCGATGATCTCGTCCAACACGTCGTACTCCGGCAGCGAATCCTGATCGGTCTGGTTTTCGCGGAGCTCTGCGCTGGGGGGTTTGGTGATCGTGTCCTTAGGGATGACCGCCTTGCCGAATTGTTTACGCAGGGGAGATCCCGGGTCGCCGTTGATCCAGTTGGCGATCTCGTAGACAAGCGTCTTGGGGACATCCGAGAGAACCGCGAGCCCCCCGGCCATGTCGCCGTAGAGCGTGCAATACCCGACCGCCAGCTCGCTCTTGTTCCCAGTGGTGACAAGCATCGACCCGAACTTGTTGCTGATCGCCATCAGCAGGACGCCGCGTGCCCGTGCCTGGATATTTTCCTCTGCCACGCCGGGGTCGGTCCCCTCGAAGATCGGCCCGAGCATCGTCTCAAACGCGGTGTGGACGGGCCCGATAGCGATGGTGTGGAAATCAATGCCCAGGTTCTGCGCCAAAAGCTCCGCGTCACTGACGGAACCGTCCGAGGAGTACCGGCTGGGCATCGTGACGCCGCAGACGTTCTCCCTGCCCAGTGCAGCGACCGCCACCGCACAGCACACCGCCGAATCGATCCCGCCGCTTAACCCGAGCACCACGGACTTGAACCCGCATTTTTTGCAGTAGTCGCGTAGCCCAAGCACCAGCGCGTGGTAGGCCGAGGCGATCCCCTCGCTGGGTGTCTCGATCGCTGCTGCTTGCGCCCCTGGCCCCGGAGACTCCGCGCTCTTCCCGGTTGGTTTCCCGCTCTTTGCAACAGAGCCGCTACCGCCTGCCCCAGCCTGCCCCCCCACCGGGACATCTACCACCAACAGGTCCGGCTCAAAATCTTTGGCGTGGCCGATCAGTTCTCCATCCGGGCCAACCGCGCAAGAGCAGCCGTCGAAGACCAGCTCGTCGTTGCCGCCGACCTGGTTGCAGTAGAGCACAGGCAGGCCGTGCCGTCGGGCGGCCTCGCGCATCAGCTGAATCCGCAGCGCGTGTTTGCCGACAGTGAATGGGGAGGCCGAACAGTTGATGAAGAGGTCCGCCCCGCGCCGCGCCAACTCGTTGATCGGGTTGTCGTGGTAGAGCTGACGGTCGATGACATCGCGGTCGTTCCAGAGGTCTTCACAGATGCTGATGCCCAACCGCAGGCCGTCCAGCGGGGTGATCTGTACATCCGGCCCGGGCTCGAAATAACGGTGCTCATCGAAGACGTCGTAGGTCGGCAGCAGGCTCTTGACCCGGCGGTGCTGGGGCCGACCATCGTGGCAGAGGGTCGCGGCGTTGTAGAGCATCCGCCCCGTGTCGTTATCGGACGGGCAAGGGTGGCCGATGATCGCGGCGATGCCCCGGCAGTCTTTAGCCAGGTCGTCGACCGCCTGCTGGCAGGCCCGGATCACCGAAGGCTTAAGCAGCAGGTCTTTGGGCGGGTACCCGATCACGGATAACTCGGGGAAAACCACCAGCCCCGCTCCCGCGTCACCAGCCCGCTGGATCGATTCACGGATCAGTTGGCTGTTGCCTTGGATATCACCGACGGTCGGGTTGATTTGCGCCAGAGCGACACGCATGGCCATAATTCCGGTCAAAAGGGATCGTGTGAGACAGGGGATTGTAAGGCCAGGCGGGCCCTACGTCCTATAGCCCGGCCATTGTGGCACCACGGATACCTGACAGTCGATATCATGGTCCATCATGCGATCTATCTCCCTGCCCGTCGTAGCGTTGGCCGCCGCCGCAATTATTGCCGGCTGCACGCTGAACCCCGCAACCTCGTCCCGCCAGCGGGCCAACGCCCACCTGGATAGCGCGTCGTCTTACGAGCTCAACGGCCTGCTCGACGCGGCCCTGGCTGAGTTCGGGCTGGCGTTGGAGGTCAACCCCAACATCGCTGATGCGCACATGGGCATGGGCAGCATCTACCAGCAGCGCGGCGATTACGAGATGGCCAGCCGGGCCTACGAGCGTGCCACCATCGTCGAGCCAAACAAGTTCGACGCCCACTACAGCCTGGGTCTGATGAAACAACTGCTCGGCCGGCTCCAGGAAGCGCTGGTCGCATACAAGACCGCCTGGCGTTTGAACCCCGACGACTTCAAAGTCAACCGCGAGTTGGGCTCGGCGTACCTTCAGCTTGGGCGGCCGGGCGAGGCCCTGACATTCACTCAGATCTCAACCAAGCTGGGCCCGGAGAGTCAGGCCGCCTGGTGTAACCTCGCCGCGACATACAACCTCCTGGGACGCTACGAAGAGGCGGTGGACACCTACCGGCAGGCCGCCGAGTTGGGTGACCTGGCGGACCCGGTGCTGTTGGGCCTGGCCGATGCACACATCCACCTGAATAACTTTCAACAGGCCGTCAATGTCCTGGAGGTCTTGATACGGCGCAGCCCATCGGTGACCGCCTACGAAAGGCTGGGGTACGTCAAGTTCAAGATGCGTCAGTTCGAGCCGGCCCTGTTCCAATACCGCAAAGCCATCGCTTTGGCTCCGAGCGACACCGCGACACTCAACGGCCTAGGGGCCTGCCTGCTGACCCTGTATATCCAGGACGGCCGTAGCGACACCGACAAACGCGACGAAGCGCTGGACTCTTGGCGCAAGAGCATCCGCATCAACTCTCAACAACCCCGAATCATTGACCTGCTTTCACGGTTCAGTCGAATCTGATTCAGGCTTCACCACTTATACGGTTGCAGACTAGTCCTCGCGGATTCAACCGCTTGTCCGGCGGGTCTCAAGATGGTTGTGTGTTTAGCCTGGCCGCTTGCGGCCAGTACCGGCCGCAAGCGGCCGGGCTAAACGGAGACAGAACGTGGGTTTCGTAGACGCGCAAGGATTAACTGGAATCCGTATTAACCCTCAGCCCCCTGCTTTCAACATTATGCATCACCCCGCATCGCGTTCGGCGATCCGTTGGGCGAGCCAGTGGTGGTAGAGGATGAGTTTGATCGCGACCCACAGCCGCACGCGGGGCCCTCGACGCACATGATGCGGCAGATGATGCAGGCCGATCGAGGCGTGGCCCTGCCAGGCGTTGACGCGTTCGATGCCGCTGCGGACGCGGCGCAGTGTCCGGCTGCCTTCTGACGAACGTACCCACGACCACACCGCCAGCCGATGGGGGCTGTGACGGCGGTGGCCCGGGGCTTGTGCGTGCTTGCGTCGGGGCAACGCGATCCATTGGATGCCACGCTCGGCCGCCCGTTCGTACAACCGGTTGATGTCGTAGTTGCCATCACCGATCGCGTAGGCGGTGTCGTCGGCGTGAGGCAGGATCCTTTCGGCGGCGTCGGGCTCGCTGTGGTTCATCGGCGTGACCAGCCAGTGGTCCACCGCGCCGCCCAAGTCGCCCAACAGGTGCAGTTTGTAGCCGCGTATCAGGTGCCCGGCGCCGTGGCCCGTGCGGGCGTCGGGGTCTTTGGAGCACCCGCCGACCGGCAGGGGTCGGCCGTCGATCAGCTTGACGTCGCCGCGTGGCAGACGGCTGCGCATCAGGTCTTCAAAGCGTTGGATCAACCTCAGCACACCGTGGGTCCGCAGGCGTCGGCTCATACACGATTGGCTGGGCAACCCACAGCGCGGCCGCAGGTCGCCCGGCCAGTTCGCGCGGTCGGCGGCCCAGCTGACGGGCCTGCCGTGCAACCCGGCCCAGAGCAGCGTCGCTACAATGACCCAGTCGCGATGCGCACAGCGTGGGTTGTCCCGGTGTCCGTGCCGAGCTTGATGAAGCGACGCGATGAGTTCCCGATAGCGTTGGCGTTCCATCGATGGTCTCCTTGGAAAAGGTGTGCAAGACCATCATGGACGCCAACCGCGCCCAGCGCAAGGGCTTATAGAAAATGGCGCATAATGTTGTTTGCCGGGGGATTGTTTCACCCATACATCACTGTCTGCAATGAAAACCCCTCGGCCAAAACCGAGGGGTTTTTCTTGTATATGGAAGTATCCCAGCGTGTCGATCCCCCGGGGGAGCCGGTGCTGGGGGCTACTAACTAACGGCTACTTATAGCTCCCATCCCTACGCCAGATACCCGTCTTCCAGGGTGATCCGGATCTTCTCGAGCGCCTTGTTCTGTATCTGTCGGACGCGCTCCTTGGTCACACCGATAATCTTACCGACCTGCTCAAGCGTCAGCGGGCGGGGCTCTTTCTGTATGCCTTTAGCGGGGCCCTTCTTGATGTTGAAGCGGTGCTCGATCACTTCCTGTTCGATCTCAGTCAGTTCGGCGTCGTTGCGCGTGACGATCTGCTTGACCTCATCGGCGCAATCAAACTCATGCTCGGCCCGCTGGGTCTCCGAGAAGTTAGACCGCTCCAACGCCGGGTCGAAGTCCGTCGGGAACAGGCCGCGATACCGGGTAAGCTTCATCCCGGCCCGGCTGAACGCCTTGAGGATCGCCCGACAGCCATACGTCGAGAACTTGAACCCGCGAGCCGCATCGAACTTGTCGATCGCACGCAGCAGGGCCATGTTCCCCTCGCTGACCATGTCACCGAAGTCCATCTCGTTCATCCGCGTCCGCTTGGCCATCGCCAGCACCAGCGCGAGGTTGATCTGTGCGATCTGCTCCCTATAGCCCGTGGCCTTGCGGTGCCAGTCCAACATCTGTCTGGCTACATCGGGATCGATCGCCGGGCTGTCGAGCAGTTCATCGCGCAGCCGGCACACTCGGCACCGGCTGTAGTTGTATTGGAG
>JAJDCT010000458.1 GCA_029260695.1 Phycisphaeraceae bacterium | reverse complement strand
CCTTCATCACCACGTCGTGGAAGCCCCAGCCCTTTGCAGAAAGCGCGGTGGCGTAGCCCATCTCGCCGGCCAGTGCCATGAATGCGTGACGCACGCCGCGGCTGGTGGCGTCGCCCGCTGCCCAGCTCTTGCGCGAGCCGGTGTTGGGAGCGTGTCGGTAGGTGCGCAGAGCGCCGCCGTCGAGGAAGGCGTTGGATACCGCGTTGATGACCTCGGCGCGTGATCCGCCGAGCATGTGGGTGGCGACGGCGGTGGTGGCGATGCGGACGAGGATGACGTGGTCCAGCCCGACGCGGTTGAAGGCGTTGTCCAATGCGATGACGCCCTGGATTTCGTGGGCTTTGATAGCGGCGGTAAGGACGTCACGGACGGTGAGCGTCTTGCCCGTGCCGTTGGCTGCGTGCTGGCGCGTGAGGAAGTCGGCGAGGGTGAGTATGCCGCCGAGGTTGTCAGACGGGTGGCCCCATTCGGCGGCGAGCCAGGTGTCGTTGTAATCAAGCCAACGGATCATCGCCCCGAGTGTGAACGCGGCCTGGATGGGATCGAGCTGGTAGTCGGTGCCGGGGACACGGGCGCCGCGGGGTTCCGATGAGCCTGGAACGATCGGGCCCAACAGTTTCGTACATGCCGGGTACTTCAACGCCAATAGTGCGCAGCCGAGGCTGTCCATCAGGCAGTAGCGAGCTGTGCGGTAGGCCTCGTCGCTGTCGATCTGATAATTAACAACGTAGTCGGCAATGTCGGCGAGGAGCTGGTCGGGCTGGCGGGTTGAAGTCATGGGAACCTAATATTTAATCACAGAGGCACAGAGAAGATTTATGAAACAGGGATGGACGCAGATGGACGCGGATAGACCAGGTCTTTTTCGTTCCGCTTATCTTCTCTTCATCACCGTTCATCCACATTCATCCCTGTTACATCTCCTCAGTCTTCACTGTGTCTCTGTGAGATCAGTGTTGGTTGTAAAGTTTCTCAGAAGCGCTAAGCCGCAAGCGGCTTTTGAGCTAGCGTTGCTCGATCGGGACCCAGGCGCGGGGTTCGGGGCCGACGTACTGCGCGCTTGGGCGGATGAGTTTGTTGTCGGCACGCTGCTCGACGATGTGCGCGGCCCAGCCGGCTGTCCGTGAGAACACGAAGATCGGGGTAAACATCCCGGTGGGGATGCCCATCTGGTGGTAGGCGCTGGCGCTGAAGAAGTCGAGGTTGGGGAACAGCTTCTTCTCGCGCATCATCACTTCTTCGATCCGCTCGGAGATGCGGTAGAGCGTGTCGTCGCCGAGGCTGTCGGCCAGTTTTCTCGACCAGCTCTTAATGACGTCGGAGCGCGGGTCACAGACCTTGTAGACGCGGTGGCCGAAACCCATGATCTTTTCTTTTGCTTCGAGCGCTTTGAGGATGCCCGCCTCGGCGTCGTCGGGGCCTTTGAAGCGTTGGATCAGTTCCATGGCCTGCTCGTTGGCGCCGCCGTGCAGCGGGCCTGAGAGCGTGCCGATGGCGGCGGTGATGCCTGAATAGAAATCAGCGAGTGTGGCGACGGCGACACGGGACGCGAAGGTCGAGGCGTTGAACCCGTGCTCCGCGTAGAGGGTCAACGAAGCATCACAAGCGCGTTGCTGAAGCTCGCTGGCCGGCTTGCCGTGCAACAGGTGCAGGAAGTGACCGGCGATCGAGTCCTCGGGGGTGCCCGTATCGATGCGCTGGCCGGAGTCGTGGAAGTGGTGCCAGTAAAGCAGGATGGATGGGAAGATCCCAAGCAGCCGGTCGGTGATTTTTTCCTGATTATTCACCGCGGTCTCGGGTTCGATGCAGCCCAGGGCCGAGCAGCCGGTGCGCATGACGTCCATCGGGTGCGCGTCGGCGGGGAGCTGTTCGAGGATATCTTTCAGGGCACCTGGGATGTTTCGCTGCGCCTTGAGCCGGGCCTGGTAGTCGGCCAATTCGCCGGCGTTTGGCAGCTCGCCATTGAGCAAGAGGTACGCGGTCTCCTCGAAGCTAACGTGCTCGGCGAGATCATCGACGCCGTAGCCGCGGTAGTGCAGGCCGTGGCCTCCCTTCCCAACGGTGCAGACACTTGTGTTCCCAACCACCACCCCGGCCAACCCCCCCGTACTTGCTGCAGGCTTAGTCGCTTCAACCATCTTCTTATGACTCCTTCCCAAATAGTTCGTCAAGTTTGTCTTCGTAATCGTGATAACCCAGCACGTCGTACAGTTCGTCCCGGGTCTGCATCTGGTCCAGCAGGCTTTGTTGCGTGCCTTCGTTTTTGATTGTCTGGAACACCCGCAACGCCGCGGCGTTCATCGCCCGGAACGCTGACAGCGGGTACAGCGCGATCGCCACGCCGGCGTCACGCAACTCATCGGTGGTAAACATCGGGGTCCGGCCAAACTCCGTGACGTTCGCCAGGACCGGAACCGATACCGCCTTGGTGAATTGTTGATACTCATCCAGCGTGGTCATCGCCTCGGCGAAGATCATGTCGGCCCCGGCATCGACGTAGCACAGGGCACGCTCGATCGCACGGTCGAGCCCCTCAACCGAGTACGCGTCCGTCCTGGCCATCACGACGAACTGATCGTCCTGCCGAGCATCCAGCGCCGCCTTCACCCGGTCGGCCATCTCGTCATCACCCACCAACCGCTTGCCGGGGCGGTGCCCGCAACGCTTGGTGCCGACCTGGTCTTCCATGTGAATCGCGGCAACCCCGGCCCGGCCCAACTCACGGACCGTCCGGGCGATGTTAAATGCCCCCCCGAAGCCGGTGTCGATATCGACCAACAACGGCAGATCCGTCGCCGCTGTGACACGTCTGGCGTCCTCCAAAACGTCGCCCAAACCGGTCATGCCCAGGTCCGGCAGGCCGTGCGAAGCGTTCGCAACACCCGCACCTGACAAATACAGCGCCCCGAACCCGGCGCGCACCGCCAAAAGGGCGCAATAGGCGTTAATCACACCCACAACCTGCAGGGGTTGCTGGGCCTGAACCGCCGCACGAAATCGCTTACCCGGTGTGTCAGTCTTGGTCATAAAATCTCATCGCTATGCACAGACCACGATTGTAACAGCGACCCCCCAATCGGCCTCACGTCACCTTTCGATTTAGCCCGCTTTGGCCAACTTACCTCCATGACAACCCAAGCCATCAATCGTACTCAAAAGCAAAAATTTCGTCCGCACACACTCGCCCGGCACACCGCGCACAAACTCGCCCCGCTATGCGAGTTACGCTCCGATCCCAAACGGGAGCTCCTAACAGTATTTTTATTAACCTTTTTTAAATCAAGTAATTATGGATAAAGAAAATTACTTACAACCTTCGTTGACACGGCCCGATTCCAACCGATACGATAGACGTCGGAAGCAAAAAACAGACGGCCTGACGGATATCTCTCGTTAGCCGTGGCGCGCCTCCGCCCACAGGATCGGAGCCCTGTGGCGGAGGTTTTTTTCTGCGCCTCACCAAGACCACAGCCACTGATCCGTCCCCCAAATGGCGCCAGGCGAGCCACCCAATAGCGCCTCATTTCAACCACTCAGACAATGGGCCTACCAGATGTGGTGCCCGATCCCTGGGCCCTCCCCACCCCCTTGATCCGCCCCTCCGAATAGCCCGATTCACCCGGCTGAACCAATACCCGAACATTTACTGGACAAAACTCTTGACATGGCCGATTGTTCGGTATATATTCGGTCCTAACAGATGCCGTATTCCTTAACGGAGGTTCCCATGCTCAGCGACAATCTCATCAAGAGGCTCTTCGACACCCAGGACCACGGCAGGATGATCGGCTGCCTGGCTGAGAACGGCACGACGATGCCGCTGGCTCTCCAGGTCAGGCTGACCCAGCCGGTGGCCGCGATGGGGCTTGGGCTCAGACGGCTGGTCGAGCTGACCTACGGCCCGACAGCACTCAGCAGAGAAATGACCGACGCCCTGCTCGATGGGCAGTTACCAGACGGATCCTTCCAGGGTGCATGCGACCGCGATCCCCTGGCGACCGCAGCGGCCGCAGCGGGCCTTGCGGCGGTCTTGCGGGACCATGCCCATGCCGGGCAGCCGGTACACCTGGTTGACGCCCTGGACCGGGCCCTGGCGTCGCTTGCCACTATGCAGATGGAGGATGGCCTATTCTGCCACGGGGACGACCGCACCCTCGAAGACCGCGCCCTGACCAGCGCTTTCGTGCTGCTGCTGTTGGCTCGCCTGCAGGGTTTCCGTGAAACCAGCCGGTTCGCCGACCTGATGACCTGGTTCGACGAGCGGGCCGACCGCCTGGACGACAACACCCTCCAGCTCTATCACATGGCCAGCCTCGACGACCCAGCCAGGCACAGTGTCAACGTGTTATCCGAGGCCGTCGCCGCCTGACCGCCCTGCCCCCGGGCTTTTTCACGGCAGCAGACTCCAATGCGCCTCATCTCGCACCGGACGAAGAGGTGCCACAGGACGGCCCCAGACCACCGGGACCAGACAGGCTTTAACACACAGGACTTTGCGGCACGACTCCGTACTCCTTGTTTGGCCTCACCGGCGCGGCCGCTCCCCTCCCACGGATCGAGCCGCGCCGGCGTGTGCCTTTTTAGCCTAACAGGCCGTGAATCCGACAGTGTTTGCCTCAACCACGAGCCGGAATCAATGCGTCATACGGATCCTGCTTGATTCGTGGGCGGCAGATTTTCCCTCAGCCCCGGCTTTGCCGGGGGATTGGCCATGATGATGGGACGAGTTTAAATCGTGATCCGTATCAATCCGTGCAGGCGGGCAGGCATGTTTACTCCACGGACCGCCGTGTTCGCCACGGCCTACCGGACCTCCCGGCGGTGGTCATAGAATGAGCCTGACCCTCAAGCCCTCCGCCTTGCGTCCGCTGCAGACCTGCGTCACACTCGGGGCGTGAACTTCCTGGCCCACCTTTATCTCTCGGACCCGACGCCGGCGTCGATGATCGGGAACCTGCTGCCGGACCTCGTGCCCGGACCGCTAAGCCCCGAGCTGGACCCGGAGGTGCTAACAGGCGCGTTAAATCACAAGAGGGTCGACGCATTCACCGATACCCACCCGGTCTTCGCACGCAGCCGAGCAAGACTACGACACCGTCACGGTCGGTACAGCGCAATCCTCACCGATATGTTTTATGACCACGTCCTCGCCCTGCACTGGGGCCGTTACCACGACCAGCCCCTCGGTGAATTCATCGACCGCGCGTACACCGCACTGGCTGGCCACACACACCTGATGCCGGATCCGATGGCTGGCATCACGGGGCGCATGATCGAGCAGGATTGGCTGGGGTCTTACGCAACGTCCGATGGGATGAGAAGTGTTCTAAAGATGATGTCCGCGCGATTTAGCGAGCGGTTAGGCCGGGCGGTCGAATTGGAGCACGCCGTAGACGATCTGCGGCCGCACGGGAACGATTTCGAAGACGACTTCCACGAGTTTTTCCCTGAGTTAACCACCTATGTCAATGGGCCTCATCCACCGGCATCCCCCAGCGGAGATTCAGTTACCCAGGGAGTGTTAGCGCCAGCGGACACCGGAGGGTTGGCAGATTGAATCGGCACCAACACAAGCAAGCGACGTTTGCCGTGCACGGCATCAATATGAAGAGGTGGGGTTTGCAGATGACAATCAGGACGATGCTGACCATTGGGATGCTGTGTGTTTCGGCGGGTGTGTGTGCGGCGCAGGACAAGGCGGACCAACTCGCCAACGATCACTCCGCACTCACGATCGAGGAATTCGCGGACCGGTACAGCCCGTTTACCATCACGGTTTACTGGGAAAACGATGGTGCGATCCTCAAGCGAAACAACGGCCAGGACCGCCACTACACCAACGGCAACCTGGTCACGTTTGCCCACCAGCCCGATTGGGTACACGGCTTTGCGGACATCGCTCCGCTCGGAGAGACGTTCGATCGGACCGCGGCGGGTTACATCATCGGTCATCTGATCTTCACACCGGAAGCGACCCAAAC
>JAJDCT010000457.1 GCA_029260695.1 Phycisphaeraceae bacterium | reverse complement strand
ATGTAGTATAATCAATTACCTTGATTCATTCCCGTGGCGGGGTTTACTTGTTGAGATCCCCGGCTGTGGGGCGACTTAATGGAGCGGCGGATGAGGCGACCCTCGAAGGCGGTTTGCGCGGTCTTCACGCTGGCGATAGCGGTGGGCGGTCGGTCTGCGCAAGCGGTTGAGACCGCGGTGCATGCGGTGGGGGCGTCGCCGGGTCAGCTCTCTGGGTACACGATCGGTGGGCAGGTGATAGACGGGACAGGCATCCGCATCGGCGACGTCGATACGCAGATCGACCCGGACCACCCGGCGCTGGCGGGCAAGATCATCTCGCACACCGATTACTCCGGCGAAGGGCTGCTCGATCCCGATACCGAGTTCCATGCGTTCAACAGCACCAACGGCCCGCGTGTATGGGTCAACGACATGCACGCCACGGCGGTTGCGGGTGTGATGGTCAGCAACGGGCTTGATTCCGACGGCACGCAGACCGGGCATATCGGTATCTCACCGGGCGCGACGCTGGACATCGCGAAGTTCTGGGAAAGCAATCTGGATAAGAACACCAATGGTGCGATCCAGGCGGGGCTTGACCTGACGGCCGGTCCGGCGAGCATTTTGTTGATAGAGGACCAGACAGCCAATGACTTTGCGGTTGGGGGTTTCCCGTTCACTTTGTCGCTGGATTATCTGGCGTACACGCGTGACACGCTGGTGGTCATCCCCGCGGGGAATTCGGGGCCAGACAATATCGTTTTCTCGGTCCCGGCGGACGCTTACAACGGCCTGACGGTGGGCGCGACCGACGCTACGTTCAACAAAGTTGCACCGTTTAGCAACCAGGGGCCGACCGATGACGGGATCGGGCGGTCCAAACCGGACCTGCTGGCGCCGGGCGTGGGGCTTGTCGTGCCATTTGGAGGTTGGGAAGACGATGACGGTCGGGACGGCAGCGCCGCGGTGAATTTCAGGGGACCGGGTGCCGCGAACGTCTCGTTGTTCAAGGCTCCCAACATCACGGCTGAGGATGACATCGATTCCGACTGGGTGACGGTGTCGGGCACCAGTTTCTCCGGGCCGATCGTCGCCGGTGCCGGGGCATTGCTCCAGCAGTGGGGCGGGCACCACGGGATGGACACGTCTAACGAGACGATGCGTGCGGTGATGGTTAACTCGGCGAACAAGGTTGATGGTGTTCTAGGCATGACCCGGACGATCGTGGACCGTCAGGACCGGGACTGGCTGGCGAGCGAGGCGTTCAGTGATCCGGCGGTGGTGCTGGATGACCAGATGGGTGCGGGGCAGTTGGATGTGACCCGGGCGTTTGAGCAGTACGACGCCGGGGAGCAGGGGCCGGGCACGGTTGAAAACATCGGTTGGGATCGGCAACTGACCAGTGCGCAGGGTGAGTTTTTTGATTACGACTTCGATGGAACACTGTTAGCAGGGGATTTCATCTCCGCGACCCTGGCGTGGGACCGGCAGGTGTTGTTTGTTGACTCTGGCATAGCAGGTGAATTCGATCCCGGGTTTGATTCTTTTACGGGGCTGCAGCTGGACAACCTGGACCTGTACCTGATGCTCAGTGACGAGACGGATACGGCCAACGCGATTTGGAGTTCGATCAGCGAAGTCGATAGTCTCGAACATATCTTCTGGCAGGTTCCGGAGGCTGGGGATTACAAGCTGCGTGTGGAGTTTGCACAGGACGCGACGTATTTTGATGGCGTGCCGAGGACCCCGACCTACGCCCTGGCGTGGTGGGCGGGTGTGCCGGAGCCTGCGAGCGGGGGGGTGCTGCTTGTGATGCTGGGGTTCACTGGCAGGCGATCACGGGCCGGGCTTGGTGAAGTTTAATGAGGGCCCGCCGGTCAACCGATGAACAGGGGGTTGACAAGCAGATATCCCAGAACGTATCCTTTTGCGAACTTATGAACCACAGCACCGCCATTACCGCCGCGTATAAGCTAGTTGGGCTACTAGGTAGCCTCGAGCTTATGGCACGCGCCGGATAGGGTCTTGCGAAGGTTTTTACCGTAACCAACCGCCCTGTCTGCTTGAGCCGACAGGGTTTTTTTGTGGATGTTAAGAATAAAAATAGATTTGTTGGTAACAATCAGCCTTTTGCCAGATAGCGGTATGTGGCATCACGATGGAGCACGACGATGAGCGATTCACCTGAAACACAACCTGCCGATACCTCTGCCGCCACATCCGGGGGCGGGGGACGCACACCGATCCGTATCTTTGATACGACACTGCGTGACGGCGAGCAGTCGCCTGGGGCGAGCCTGAACCATCAAGAGAAGATGGAGATCGCTCGGCAGCTCGAGGCGTTGGGGGTGGATGTGATCGAGGCGGGTTTTCCGATCACCAGCCAAGGCGACTTCGAGGCGGTGGGCGCGATCGGAAAAGAATTGGAGCGCGCGATCGTGGCGGGTTTGTCACGCTGTGTGCCGCGCGACATCGACCGGGCCGGCGAAGCGCTCAAGGGCGCAAACAACCCACGCATCCATGTGTTTTGCGCTACAAGCCGCATCCACCGCGAGCACAAACTCAAGAAGGCTTTTGAGGAGATCGTCAAGCTGTCGGTCGATTCCGTGAAGCGTGCTCGGCAGTTTGTGGCCGATGTGGAATTCAGCCCGGAGGACGGGTCGCGGACCGAGTTGGATTACCTGGTCGAGGTCACCGGCGCGGTCATCGAGGCCGGGGCGACGACCATCAATATCCCCGACACGGTCGGTTACGCCGTCCCCGAGGAGTA
>JAJDCT010000456.1 GCA_029260695.1 Phycisphaeraceae bacterium | reverse complement strand
CGGGGCGCGCAGCAAGGAAGACGACTTCACCGAGCAGGTGTTTGTCGCCTCGACGCACGACGATCTTTTGTGCTTCACCGATACCGGACGCGTCTTTAAGATCCGGGTCTATGAGATCCCCGAGGCCCCGCGCACCAGCCGAGGCCGGGCGATCGTCAACCTGATCGACCTGAAAGAAGGCGAACGCATCTGCGAGTTCATGCCGATCTCAGACTTCGAGAAGGGCGAGCACTTCCTGATGTTTGCGACGGCGCAGGGGCTGGTGAAGCGGACCGCCCTGAAGGACTACCGCAACGTCAACCGCTCGGGCATCATCGCGGTGAATCTCCGTGACGGTGACTCGTTAATCGGTGTGACCTGGACCGAGGGTAACGATCACCTTCTGCTGGGCACGAGCGACGGGATGTCGATCCGGTTCGACGAGAACGATGCCCGTGTGATGGGTCGAAACGCCAGCGGGGTCAAGGGGATCACCCTAAGCGGCGGCGACCGGGTGGTGGGTCTGGTCAAGATCGCTCCGGGCGCCCCCGGTGAGGAGGCCGACCTGCTGACGGTCTGCGAGAACGGCTACGGCAAACGGACCCCGTTGCACGAGTACCTGGTCAAGAGCGAAGACGGCTCAACCCGGACACAGGGCCGGGGCGGCAAGGGCCGGCGCGACATCGTCACCAACGCACGCAACGGCAAGGTCGTGACACTCAAATCTGTCAGCCCGGAAGATGACCTGATGCTGATCACGTTCAACGGGATGATCGTCCGCATCAACGCCGGGTCCGTCAGCCGGATAGGACGCAGCACTCAGGGCGTGCGTGTGATCAAGATCAACAGCGACGACCGGCTCGTCGCCGTGGCCCGTGTAGCGGAATCTGAGGACGAAGCCCAGGGGCCGGACGCTTAGCCCGCAAACCTAAGTCTCCCGCCTACCGATCAGGCGGGTGGTGTGTCCAAGGACCGATTGCCGTGTCAATACAAAAGTGGTCAGAGACAATATGGGTCGTCAGGCTAAACGACGATCCCGCGTTCACCGAGGATATGGACCACCTCGCGGACCAGGCGTTGGCCCCCGACAGGATGCCACACCTCATCCTCGACCTCTCGGCGGTGGTGAGCATCGGCAGCTCGAATCTGTCTGCGCTGCTTCGTCTACGCAAGTCGGCGATCGACCGCGAAACGAAACTGCGTCTGACCGCCCCACCGGACCCGGTTTGGGCTGTGTTTCTGACAACCGGCCTAGACAAGGTCTTTCAGTTCTCCCACGACACCTCAACCGCCCTGACCGAGTTACAGATCGGGCCTTGACCCAGTCCCGCGCTTTGCTCACACAAATCTAAAAAGCTCACGGCTTCGCAGGGTTTGTGTATCCAAACGATAAAGGGTGCCGGGTGGTGAAGTGTAAGAGGCACATACAAGCCGACCCGTGCCGTCCGGGTGTGGGGAGGTCGGTGCCGATTGGTTAGTAGTTGCCCGTACTACCCCATCCTCTACTGCGATTACTTCATCAACAGAAACAAATTCGCTCTGTAAAATGTAAAACTCATGGGTTTACTCTTTCTGTACTGGTAAAGTGGTTTTGTATCTGTCTAGTCTGATATGGATAACGATTAAAACTCGTGCCCATCATCATGGCCAATCCCCGGCAAAGCCGGGGGCGGAGGGGAAATCTGCCGCCCACGAATCAAGCCGCATCCGTATGAGTACCGCACTAATGAAGGTCGAAGTCAAACAATCTTTAATCCACGGGATGGGCGTCTTTGCTTCAAAGGACATAGCCCGTGGAGAGGTGGTGCTTCGGGTTGATGATTCCCGGATCGTGGATGACGATAACCCTGTCAGGGAGGACTTGGGCGAAAGCCCGGATCATTGCGATTGTCTTTATGGCGGCACAACGATCCTTATGGGCGAGCCGGAGCGCTATATCAATCAATCCTGCGATCCGAATGTATTTGTCTATTCAGTCAACCGGATACGTTTTGTGCTGGCCATGCGCGATATCCCGGCGGGAGAGGAAATCGCATACGACTATGCGGTGAACGCTGTCGACGGTGATGTCTGGACATGCGGTTGTGGCACATCAAATTGCCGCGGCCGTCACAAATGCGATTTCTTTTCTTTGCCGGAGGTCCGGCAATTGGAATATCTGCCTTTTCTTGATCCTGAATTTGCGTCACTTCACAAAGACAAGATTCAAAACTTACTCAACAGGACCCATCGCATGCCATCCAAATAGATAGACAGGGCCGCAAATAGGCGCATGTAAAATCCCTTGCCCGGCGTAGATGTTCTGATGGGAGAGACGCTTATGCTGCATTTGCCGATCTGGATGGGCGGACAACGGTCCTATTGAACTTCAAGTTCGCTGCTGCGTTGACCGTAGGCTGCCAGGCGGTCCCACTGCTTTAGGGCGAGGGCCTCGACCTGCCCGTCGTCGGGGGTGGCGCCTTCGGGTGCCAGTTCACGGGCCAGCGTTTGGCCTTCTTCGATAGCCTTGGCCGCTTTGCTGTTGAGTTCGGCTTGGGCCTGGGCGAGCTGGTTGACCTGATCGGTGTATGTGCCCGCGTCTTGGGGGGCGATCCGCCCGGCGCTGCGGGCTAATGTACCGGCGGTGCTACCCAGGTCCCCGAGGTAGATCGCGTGGCTGGTCGCCACATGCGCCTGGTCGACGTAAGCCGTGAGTAACTGAAGCCGAGTCATCTGCACATCTTGAGCGGCGGTCTTACGGTCGGCGTGCTGGCCCGCCAGTGT
>JAJDCT010000455.1 GCA_029260695.1 Phycisphaeraceae bacterium | reverse complement strand
TGTCAACAATGAATTAAACATCTTGGGGCCATAGCTCAGTTGGGAGAGCGCCTGCTTTGCAAGCAGGAAGTCGCCGGTTCGAGCCCGGCTGGCTCCATTCGCCAGAATATGGGGCTCCGTTTGGTAAGGTTTTAGATGACCTTCGGGACTCCTTAGACCACCGGCATTTCTAACTCCCCCGGCATGTTCAATGCCGGGCTCATCACAGAGAACTTATTTAACACGCGGCCGACTCGGTTGGGTTATCCTTGCCGATCTCGAAACGTACAAATTGCGAGGGCACTTTCGATGTCAGACATAACCCGTTGGACTATCCCCGGCCCACCCGGGACAGACAACCAACCCATCCTGGGCGATACGCACATGCCGGACGGCGGGGCTGAGGCCGCGGTCGGGGTGATGCTGATCTGCCACGGGTTTAAGGGTTACAAAGATTACGGCTTGTTCCCGCACCTGGCGGAGGCGGCTTCGGATGCCGGGCTGATCTCGCACCGGTTCAATTTCAGCCACTCGGGGATGACCAACCAGATCGACACCTTCGAGCGACCCGAACTGTTCGAGCGGGATACATGGCGTAAACAGGCCAACGACCTCAAGGCTGTGATCGAGGCGGTCGGCTCGGGCGCACTCCCCGGTGGGGGACAGCCTATGACGATCTTCGGGCACAGCCGAGGGGGAGTCACCACGTTGCTGACCTCAGGGGACCCTGGGGTGAGTGAAAAGCTCGCTGGTGTTGTCACGGCCGCATCACCCAGCGCGTGCAGTCGACTCGATCCAGATCAAAAAGAGATGCTCAGGCGCGCCGGGCGCATGCCCTCACCTTCATCGCGGACAGGGCAGACGCTGTATGTCGGCCGGGCTTGGCAAGATGAGATCGACGAAGACCCGACTTGGCACGATCCCTGCCGGGCGATCGCGGCGATCAGATGCCCCGTGATGCTGATCCACGGCACGGCCGACACCACCGTGCCTGTCAGCGAGGCAGAAGACCTGCGCCGTGCCAGGCCGGACATGAAATACCTGCTCATCGACGATGCGGGACACACATTTAATGCTGCGAACCCCCTGCCGTTGGACCAGACACCACCCAAAGAGACGCAGCAGATGATCGACGCGGCTTGTGGATTTGCGGTCGAGTGTTGCCAAAGGTAAATAGGGTGCGAAGCGCGTTAGCGCCTGATCGTACCTAAGTCCACGACGACACCGCCGGGCTGGTAGTAGTCCACGCCGAGTGTGTCATGGTCGATAAACGTAAACACCACCGCAGTCGGGCGTAGCCGATCGGCGAACGCCAGATCACCTGCGCCCGGGCCGGCGAAGGCAGCGTTAGGGTATTGCTGGGCGTGGAAATGGTAATGCGCCAGGCCGGTATACATCCGGCGGATCAGCGCGTCGGATGAATAGAATTTTTCGTCGTGAGCCCGGAGTGACGCGGGGAAAGGCATGGCGATGATTTGTCCGTCTTTATCTACCAGCACACCGCCGTGTTCCGTCGTGGTATCGGACAGATCACGATCCGCCTGGGTGAACAACGAGGCCACCGTAGCCCGATCTGTTAGTGAATCCATTAAGAGCTCGATCGCGAGCAGATCAGCAAAACAAAGCGATTCGGCGTGGTCGGTCAACGATTCCGATGGCAATTGCATCGCGATCCCAGGCTCGGTGCGGGTCGTTGCCTTCACCGAAGCCAATCGGCGCCGCACACGCGCCAGTAATGCCGGCTTGTCCAGTCGAAGGTCCGATTCATCCGCCAGAACCAACGCCGGGAGGTGGCGCAGCTCTAGGCCTTGGTGTTGCGAGTCGGTCAATCGACCGGCCAACTGTTCAGCACGCTTCCAATAGGCACCACCCGATTCACCACGTACCTGCATCAGCCAGAGCACTGTCTCACGGTTGGACGGCAACACCTGCAACCAGTGTGCCGACTTGAGGTCGAGGATCAGCGGGTGCTCCGAAAGTGCCTGCGAGAGCAGCGCCCGCGCACGGCCGGGACCCACCAATCGGTTAGTCAGGGTCCAGGCGTCGATGCGCTCCGAGGTGGTGATGGATTCGTCCCCGCTGACAAGTACGCCCCACACCGCCTGCTCAACAGAGATGCCGGGGTTGAGCGTAACGATCGCGGCCCGTTCTGGCCGTTGATCGTCGGGGTAGAGTTGGGATTCCCGTGTGTAGCTGCGGACAAGCGCCACGGTGAAGCCGGGGTCACCTCGCTTGGCCGACCTTTCGATTAACGGCTTCAGCACGGGCCAAAGATCGACCTCCCGGATGCGTTGTTGTGCGATCACCCAGAAAGCGTCCGGGTCGTGTTCGATCAGCCGGCCCATCGACCACAGGCGTAGGTCGGTCGGCTGGCTATCAGACCAAAGAACACGATGTAGCGCCGTTACGGCACGCTTGGGGTCGGACGACTCGGACAGCTTGCCTAGTTGCTTCGCCGCAGCGAGCCGCCGGGCCGGGTCCTTGTCCCGGTCCAGGATGAAAACTACGGGATCGTCAACGGGTGTCGGCCCGCAGCCCGTGAGCGCGACCGCCAGCACAACCAAAACGAACCGCCCTACGGTGCGTGTCATCGCAGCCTCAGCGTGTCATCATCATGTAGTCCAGCCGGGGCACGCCCAACTCCGTCAACAAGGCGCGGGCCTGCTCGGTGGAGAAAGCGGGCAACTCCATCTGCTTCGCCCCGAGCAGTGTGTCGAAGACCGAGCGGTGTTGGCCCAGTATCGTGACACGGGGCTGTTTACCGGCGGGGAGGCCTGCGAGTGTCGCGGCCTTGATGATCGCATCGTCGAGATACCCGATCTCGTCTACCAGCTTGGCTTCCTGCGCTTCAGCAGCGGTGTAGATCTTACCGGTCGCGATCTGTCGCACCTCTTCCTCAGATAGCACAGACGATCGGCCCTCGGCGACGACCTCCACAAACCGCTCGTGTGCGCTATCCAGAAGCACTTGCACGACCGCGCGGTCCTCTTCGGTCCACGCACGGGTGATGTCGTTGGCCCGGTCCTTGTTTGGCGAGTTTGTCGCGAC
Source organism: Phycisphaeraceae bacterium (assembly GCA_029260695.1). GTDB lineage: Bacteria > Planctomycetota > Phycisphaerae > Phycisphaerales > Phycisphaeraceae > JAJRRS01. The sequence continues at coordinate 5,085 of JAJDCT010000455.1, read as the reverse complement.
CATGGTGATCGGCTCGATACCGATCTTATCGAGCAGCCCTTCGACGGTGAACAACTGCCCCATCACGCCGATGCTCCCGGTCACGCAGGTGTTTTCCGCGTAGATCTCGTCGGCCATCGCAGAGACGTAGTACCCGCCGCTGGCGGCATACGAGCCGTAGCTCGCGATGATCTTAATATCCGGGTGGGCCTCGCGGAATGTGCTGATGTAGTGCCAGATCCGATCGGATGCCCCGACCGACCCGCCGCCGGAGTTCACGCGCAACACCAGTGCGGCTGGGGGGTCCTCATTCAGCGCGTCCATCGCCTGGCGGACAAACACCGCCGTGTCGTCGTTGATCACACCGATCACGGGGAGGATCGCGATCCGCTCGACTGTCTCGCCTTCCTGGTGCGTCTGCTCGGTAATCGGCCCCAGCGACACACTCTGGGAGAAGATCACCACGAAGTAGATGTTCATGACGATTGAAGACACGAAGATCGTGGTGATCAGCGAGGTGGCTACCTTGCTCGCCACACCGCCAGAAGCCTTGGGTGGCGGGCCGTAGTATGGCTGTGAGTATCCCTGCACCGGTGGTGGCGGTGGCGGCGGTGCCGAGAACGACGGGTCCACCGGTGGACGGCCTTGGGATTGGGGGGATTCTGGCTGATCGCTCATAAGAAAACCTCGGGCTGATGATTCGTATCGGATGGGGCTGACACACATAACATACGCGTAGCCTCGACCGTGGATCGGCCAATTGGGCCGATGGGCTACATAATCCGGGGGTATGGGAACCTTTGCCTGAGATTGGAGTTACCGGATCGTGGAGGTGGGTCACCGTGGGGGCTATCATGCCCGGATATGACGACACACCTACACATTGACCCGTTCAGCGGGATCGCAGGCGACATGTTCCTGGGGGCCGCGATTGACCTTGGGGCTCCCCTCGATGAGGTCCTAAAAGCCCTGGAGCCGGTTGGCGTCGAGAAGCCGTACCGGGTCACGACCCAGCGGGTTCAGCGCCACGGGATCGGGGCGGTGGACTTGAAGGTCCAAACCGATCTGGACCAACACGCTCATGGACATTCACATCACCATCACACGCACTACCGGGACATCCTGGCGATGATCGACCAGCTCGATACATCAGACCGTGCCAAGGATCGGGCCCGGCGTGTGACAACCGTGCTGGCGGAAGCTGAGGCGAAGGTCCACGGGATGCCGGTCGAAAAGGTCCACGTCCCCGAGGTCGGCGCGGTGGATTCAATCATCGACATGCTCGGTTCGGCGGTGGCGCTGGAGTTGCTTGGGGTGGACACGTTGTCTTGTGGGGCCTTGCCGATCTCCCGTGGGTTTGTGAAATGCGACCACGGCGTGATGCCGGTGCCCGCGCCGGCAACAGCGTACCTGATGCGAGGCCTGGCAACCGTTGGTGTGGACCGCAAAGGCGAATTGGTCACACCGACCGGAACGGCGATCGTGGCGGCGTTGTGTGAAACTTTTGGCGCACCGCCGGCGATGACTCTGCAAGGCGTCGGGTACGGCGCGGGAGACAGGGAAGACCCGGATGTCCCTAACCTGTTGAGACTGATGATCGGTGAGATCACGACCCCAGGCAGGCAGACACCCGGGCCCTCGTCGATATCGCCCCCGGTGCCCCCCCCGGTGTCTGCTACCCAGAACACCTGATGCCGAGGCGGGAACGCATGGGGCCGCAACAGGATGCATGAATCACAAGGAACTACCACGCCGTGAAATCGAGTCATGTCATCTTGATCGCAGTCGGTGTCTTGATACTCGCGGCGGCGGCTTACAGCCTCATTGGGCAGGCGGACGCGCCGACGACGTTGACCGATGCGGATGGCCTGATGGTGCAGCAGCTTCTGGAAGAACCGGGGGCGCCGGGGGTGCCCGGGGGTTTGCGCGTGTTATCCATGCCCGGCGATCCGCGGGGCGATGCGGCAGCCTTCTATGAGCGAGCGATTTCTCTGTATGCCCAGCAGCGTGGCGCACTGCCGAAGACCCGTGAACACGACGAGCTGGTCGCGGGTCTTTGCGGGTTGCTAGCCGAAGCAGCAGATGCCGGGCACGTTGAAGCTGGGTTCATGGACCGGCACATCCCCGTCGAGATCGGCGCGGAGCCAGACTTTCAGGACGCGGTCGAGGCGATCTACGAGCTGGCCATTAATCAGGTGGCGTATCGGTATACCCACGGCGACCCCGAGGGTGCGCGTGAGTTGGCGTTGGCCGTCTGGGTGTTTGGCCGGCGTATGTTTGAGGGCAACGTGCGTCTTTACAACCGGGTCATCGGGCTGGACATGATGGAGTCGGCGGGCTCAATGTTGTACGAGATGTCGGCTGATAACCCCGGAACCCCCGGAGTCACCGCTGCCCCCGGGGACACTGAGGGGACGATCTCACCTGGGGCGGACGGCGAAGCGTTGCGGGCCTGGTCGCAAGCGATCAATCAGATCCGGCGTCACTGGCAGCCGAAACTAGAGGTAGTCATGGGCATCGAACCCCCGATCGGCGACCTGGTGAACATCGCCCTAAACGACGGCGATCGGATGTTCCGTATCGAGGCGACGCTGCGGCTTGGGATCCACAAGCACGGACCTGTCGGCCGGGGCAACCGTAGAGCCATACAGAACGCTATCCGGTTGGCGATGGAAAGTGATGACCCCGTGCTGGCAGAAGCGGGCCGCGCCGCCGAGGCATTGACCCAGGAAGAGAAGCGCCGGCTTTACTGATCGATGCTACCGTTATGCAGCTATTAATCATTGCCTTGATGCTGTGTCTTTTCATCCACGACCAGGCCCCCTCTTTGGTGTCGGGGGGGTATGCGTGGCAGTTGTTGCTGCTGTGGGTGGTGGTGCCTAAGTTGGTGCTTGCCGGCGGCTACGCGCTTGTGTGTAGGTCGACCCATCGGAGTCTGGCGTTGGGCGGAGCGGCCGGACGCTTACGACGACTCGAAAGGCTCAGCGGTGTGTTGCAAATAGCGGGGGTCGTGCTGTTCGCAGCGGATTTACATTTTGGCCTGCTCGTCTGGGTCCGAGTTGGAATAGGGACACTGACCGGCATCACACACCCGATCGTGTTGGATGAGGTGTTGGTCTTGTTCCCGGTGTTAGCGTTGTGGGGCCTTGGGTGGTGGGCGTATTACCCGATCGACCGGCGGCTGCGCGAAGCGGCGATGATGCGCCGGTTCGACCAAGGGCTGCCGGTGTATCCGAGTTGGACCCGGTGGCAGTATGTGTGGTCGCAGTACCGCTACCAGGTGGCGTTGATCCTGGTCCCATTGTTGTTTGTGATCGCGTGGTCGGAGACGGTGAAGCTGGCCGACATGCAAGGGTGGGCCTGGGTTTCACCCGACACGCAAGCGTGGTGGACGCTCGGGGGGTTCGTAGCGATCTTCCTGTTTGCCCCACTGATGATCCGGCTGATCTGGGACACCGTACCGTTACCCGAAGGCGACACCCGCAGTCACCTGCTGGCCATGTGCAAGACCCACCGCGTGCGAGTGCGTGAGCTGCTGCTGTGGCGGACGTACGGCGGGATGATCAACGCGGCGGTGATGGGACTGATCGGCCCGTTGCGTTTTATCCTGATCACCGATGCGCTCTTGCAACAGATGCCTGGGCCACACCTCGAGGCGGTGATGGCGCACGAGTTGGCCCATGTGCGCAAACGGCACATGGTCTGGCTGCTGGTGTCTGCGGTCGCGCTGATGGGTGTGGTAGAAACAGCGGCGATCGTGGTGCTTGACAGTCACGGCATACGGTTTGAGTCATCACAACAGGTGTTGACCGTGACGGCAGACGGGGTGGGTGTGGTGTCCGCGGGCTTTGGGGGACCGGGTGTGTCGGGTGTGTCGTGGCTTGATTCCCCGCAGGCGATGCTTTTCGCCACGCTGGCCGTGGCGGCGGCGGTTTGGGCGGTTGGTTTTGGTTGGGTATCCCGGCGGACCGAACGACAGGCCGACAGCTTCGCGGTGGCCCACCTCGTTCGGGAGCGCGGCGGCGATGCCGTAGAACTCAGAGATGCCCAGACGATGATCGATGCGCTTCGGCATGTGGCGGACCTGAACCATATCCGGGCGGACAGGCACAGTTGGCGGCACGGGTCCATCCAATGGCGGCAGGATTACCTCCGCTCGCTGGTGGGTGGATCGATCCACCGGCTTGCGATTGACCGGCAGATGCGGTGGGTCAACGGCCTGTCCGTGACGGCGGTGGTGGCCATTGCGGTGTTACAATCCTGGCTGAGTTGAACCCAACCCCGACGTCGACGGCATGCCCGGGCAACGCAAGGCATCCTCTGTTCGTATAATCTCAACCCCGGGGATGCCCCGCACACTGACACGGACACGATCATGCGCTTCACCAAGATGCACGGCCTGGGCAACGACTACGTCTACGTCAACGGCTTTGACCCCGAGGATCGCCGGGTAGCCACTGACGATCCCGCTGCTTTGTCCATGCGTATATCAGACCGACACTTCGGCGTCGGCGGCGACGGGCTGATCCTGCTGCTGCCGGCTGAGGACGGCGTGGATGCGCACTGCCGGATGCGGATGTTTAATATCGACGGGTCCGAAGGTGAGATGTGCGGCAACGGCATCCGGTGTGTTTGTAAACTCGCACACGACAGCGGTGCCGTAACCGCTAACCCGATGAATATCCAGACCGGCAACGGCGTGCTGACGCTGGACTATACACTCGACGATGGGGGCAAGGTCGATTGTGTCACCGTCGATATGGGCGAGCCAAAGCTGGACCCGGCGCAGATTCCAATCGACGTGAGCAGGTTGACGGCGACCGAGCAGCCCCAGACTTTCAGCTTCAAAATCGATCCGACGGAAGCCACCTTCATCGGCACGTTCTGCTCGACAGGCAACCCGCATGTGACGATCTACGTAGAAGACCTCGGCTTGATCGCCTTGGAAAGCATCGGCCCGCTTCTTGAGCATCACCCGGCATTCCCCAGCCGGATGAATGTCCACTTTGTCGAGGTTGTGTCGCCCAGCGAAGTAAAAGTACGCCACTGGGAGCGTGGCAGCGGGATCACGATGGCCTGCGGGACCGGTGCCAGCGCGGTGTGTGT
>JAJDCT010000454.1 GCA_029260695.1 Phycisphaeraceae bacterium | reverse complement strand
ATCATCTACTGCCAGAGCCGAGCCCGCGTCGACCAGTTCGCCCAGAAGCTACGCGACCAGGGCATCGCAGCACTCCCCTACCACGCCGGGCTCGACGCAGCAGTCCGCGAGCAAAACCAGCACGACTTTATCTACGGCGACACACGCATCATCGTCGCCACCATCGCCTTCGGCATGGGCATCGACAAGCCCGACGTCCGTTTCGTGATCCACGCCGACATGCCCCGCCACCTCGAAGGCTATTACCAGGAGACCGGCCGCGCCGGACGTGACGGCCTCCCCGCAGACTGCATCCTCTTCTATTCACCCGCAGACCGCGCCAAGATCGAATACTTCATCGAACAGAAGACCGACGAAGCAGAAAAAGAGCACGCCTACGAGCAACTCAACAAAGTCGCAAGCTTTGCACACACCACCGGCTGCCGATGCGTTCCCCTCTTCGGCCACTTCGGCGAAGACCACCCCGGCGACTGCGGCCACTGCGATAACTGCCGAAACCCACCGGTCCACAAAGACGCCACCGAAGACGCTCAAAAGCTTCTCTCCGCGATCGTCCGCACCGGCCAACGCTTCGGGCTGGGCCACGTCATCGACGTGCTGCGCGGGTCCAAAGCACAGAAAGTCATCGACCGCGGCCACGACAAGCTAAGCGTCCACGGCATCGGCTCCAGCCAATCCAAGGGCTACTGGAGCCAACTCGCCGACACACTCATCAGGCAGGGCCAACTCGCGCTGACCAGCGACGAATTCCGCACCGCCCACCTCACCGAACAAAGCAAGCCGGTCCTCAAGGGCGAGCAAAAAGTACCATTCGCCCTGAGCCGAGCCGTCACCGCATCCAGCACTAGCCCAGCTAAGACCAAACGCATCCCCGCAGACGAGCCACCCCTGACCCCCGCCGACCAGGAATTGTTCGACGCCCTGCGTACCCTCCGTCGCGAACTCGCCACCAAACAGAACGTCCCCCCCTACGTCGTCTTCGGCGACCTCGCCCTCCGTGCCATGGCCCGCAACCGCCCCACCACCGACCCCCAGTTCCTGGATATCCCCGGCGTAGGCCAGACCAAACTAAAACGCTACGGCCCGGCGTTTATGGACATCCTCCGCGGACACCAGGGCGATGAATCTCCTGCTACCAGCAATGACCCTTGGGATGCCGAACCTTGACCCCGGCGGCGTCGTAAGTCAGACTAGTCGGACCCGCAACGGGCTAGACAACATGGATGATGTACCGGGGGTTCAGAGGCGATCAGGGGTTTTCCGCATGATTCAAGCCGATCAGTTGGTGAAATGGTTCGGGCCGACCCGCGCCGTCGGGGGGCTGAGTTTTTCGATCCCCAAGGGCCAGGTCGTTGGCTTCCTTGGGCCCAACGGCGCAGGCAAATCCACGACCCTGCGGATGCTCACCGGGTACCTGCCGCCGACCTCCGGCTCCGCGTCTATCGCCGGGCACAACGTCTTAACAGAATCCGAAGCCGCACGGGCCACCATCGGGTATCTGCCGGAGTCCACCCCGCTGTACCCCGAGATGCGCGTGTACGAGTACCTGGATTACCGCGGCAAGCTGCTGAGCATGACCCGCAGCGACCGCGTCCGGCGCAGCGCTGAGGTCTGCGACCGCTGCGGCCTGACCCACATCCGTCGGCGTCTGATCGGCCAACTCTCCAAGGGCAACCGCCAGCGTGTCGGGCTGGCCCAGGCCCTGCTGCACGAGCCGGCCGTACTTTTCCTGGACGAGCCGACCGCCGGGCTTGACCCCAACCAGATCAAACACTTCCGCGAATTGCTAGGCGAGCTGCGGGAGAAGCACACCATCCTCCTGTCAAGCCACATCCTCACAGAAATAGAGAAGACCGTGGACAGGGTGTTGATCCTTAAAGAAGGCGAACTCGTCGCCGACGGCACAACCGATGAGCTTTGCGGCAAAGTCCTCGGCGGCCCGCGTGTGCTGCTTGATGTCCAGGCAGAAGCCCACGCCGTCCATTCAGCGCTTGCCGGGATTTCTGGCGTGCGAGAAATCGAAGTCACCGCACACGACGGCTGGTGTCACGCCGAGGTCGCACCCGCCGGCAACCAAGACCTGACCGATGACCTGACAAAGAAACTCGCCGACAAAGGGTTGAAAGTTCGAGAAGCCACCCGCCGAAAACCCAACCTCGAAGACTACTACCTGCAACTGTTCCGCGAGCCCAAAGACACCGCCAACCGTGCCACCGCTTAATTAGTAGACCCATACCCCAGACCCAAACAATGCTTTCCGATACCCGACACCCAAACCCCGAGACCCGACCCCACCCATGCCCCACGTCCTGACCATCGCCAAACGCGAACTCAGCAGCCTGTTCTTCAGCCCGGTCGCCTACGTCGTACTCGGGCTCTTCGGCTTCGGCACGGCATTGCTGTTCCTCGCCGGCTTCGGGCCCGGCGCCCCCGCTGAGATGCGCAACCTCCAGTGGTCCGTGCTCTGGCTCATGATCCCCCTGGTCCCCGCAATCAGCATGAGACTTATCAGCGAAGAATTCCGCTCCGGCACGATCGAGCCTCTGATGACCCTGCCGATCAGTGACACACAGGTCGTGCTAGGCAAATGGCTCGGGGCCATGGGTTTTTTCCTGACACTCATGGTCCCCATCGCGATCCTGGTCGCCGTTCTCGGATCCAACGCCAACCCGGACTTCGGCCCGATCCTCGTGGGCATGCTAGGCCTACTAATGGTCGGCGGGCTGTACCTGGCGATCGGGACGTTCGCCTCGGCGACAACACAAAGCCAGATCATCGCCTTCCTGCTCACGACCGCCATGGTGCTCGCGTTCTCCCCGCTGGCCGTGCTGCTTGCGAGAGCGGGCTGGGTCGCAGACCGCCCATGGATCAAGCAAGGCCTCTTCTACATCAATGTCTTCGGGCAGTTCGACGACTTCGCCAAGGGCATCATCGACTTGGGCCGCGTCGTGTTCTTCATCAGCGGGACGGGGCTGTTCCTGTTCTTCGCCACCCTGACCCTCCAGAGCCGACGCTGGCGCTAGCAACGTGAGCACCCCGCATCAGCCCACACGGAATCAAAATGGGAAGTAAGAAGAAGCCATCAACCACAGACTCCCAGGCCGTACGCCGCCTGAAGTTCGGCCTGAACATCACGGTCGCTGTGATCGCCGCGTTGGGGATCGTCGTGTTGGTGAACTGGATCGCCAGCCGCCAGTACCTCCGCCTGGACCTGACCTATAACCGAAGCTACAGCCTGTCCGCGCAGTCTAAAGCCGTGCTGAACAAACTGGGAAAGGATGATGAGCAGAGCCCTGCCGGCGATTACCGGATCGTCACGCTCCTGCCTAACGACCTGGAGGTCAGCAACGAACAGGAGGCGTTGGTGTATCGCCGGGTCCGCGACCTGGCGGATGAATACGCACGCTACGCCGAAAACGTCACAGCCGAACACCTGGACGCACGCGGTGACATCTTCAAGGCCGAGCGTCTCAACGCCGCGATCGCCCAAGCGTTCGATGACGAACTGGCACCGGCCATCGAAGCGATCGGCCTGGGCCGGGCGGCCCTGACCGACTTAGACCCCATCAACACGAAACTCATCGCCGTCATGATGTCGGGGATCAATACGGAATCCACACAGCCCCAAGAACCCGCCCAGGAGCTGTACCAGGTAGCGGCCACCCGCTGCAAAGAGATCAACCAGACAGCCGAGCTTGCCGGCCAGCAGACCGACGAGCTGCTGGACCAGGTGCTCGTGAACTACGCGGGGATCAAGCAACAGATCCAGGCCGTGCTCACCGACTACGACGCGGTGCTCGGCGTAGTTGCCGACCGCGCAAGTCAGCTAGCCCGTTCAAACGAAACCGCCGACGCCGACAAGGAGCGCTTGCTTGAAGTTGTCGAGTTATGCAAGCAGGCACAGGAAAAACTCGTAGCCCCGCTGCAACAGATGGATGCCGCACAGCCGTCCCCACGGTACAACCAGGTGCTGTATTCCCTGACCAGCGGCGCATCGGTCGTCGTCCTGGGAGATGACCATGTGAAAGTTATCCCGGTCAGCGAGATGTGGCGTCAAGATGCGCGGGACTACGAAGAGACCGGCCGGACCCAGCCGCAATACCTGATCGAAGAAAAACTGACCGGTGCGCTACTGAGCATGACGCTCGATCAGCCCCCGATGGTGGTATTCGTAACGTCCGGTGGCGGCCCGGCGCTGGGCGAACAGGGGCGATACAACATCGTGGCCCAACGGTTGCAAAGCGCCGACTTCCGTGTGACCCAGTGGAACCCCGCCGGGCAGATGAGTTCGATGGGTCAGCCCACACCGCCACAACCACGCCCACAAGCCGAGCCAGGGCAAAAGATCATCTGGGTCGTACTCCCCACACCCGGCAACCAGATGAACAACCCCATGATGATGATGGCCAACCCGCGCCAACAGATCGCGGACCTGCTGCAGGAACGGCTCGAAGCTGGCGACGCCGCGATGCTCCTGCTCTCCGCAGACGGCGCCGCATCGTTCGCCGTGGCCAACCCCATCACCGACTGGCTTGCCGGCTGGGGCCTCACGCCGCAGCTCGACCGGATCGTTCTTGAAGAGATCCAGCAAGACAACCGCCGCACCGCCACCGTCATCCAATTCTTAGTCGACACCTGGCCCGACGACCTGCCGATCACCACCGCTCTCAATGGGATGCAGGCCGGCTTCCGGGTCGCCTGCCCGATCCTCGTAAGCAACGACGGGGACACCGTACACCACCCCGTGATCGAGTTGAAAGGCAAGCGGCTCTGGGCGCACAGCGACCTGTCATCCTCCCAAGCGGTCCAGAACGCCAAATTCTCAGAGCCCGACAGCGCACCATCATTCACCGTCGGTGTCGCGTCCGAACAAGACGGCAAACGTCTGGTCACGGTCGCCGAAACGATCTGGGCAAGCGATCCCATGACAAGCCTCGGCCTGCTTGGCCCCGGCACAGCCGAACTTACCGGCGCAGCCTTCCCCGCCAACAGCGAGTTGTTCGTCAACAGCGTGTTCTGGCTCGCAGGGTTAGAAGACCTCATCGCCGCAAGCCCAAGGTCACAGGACGTCCCAAGGATCAACGCAATGACCGACAACGCCCTCTGGTGGCATCAGACCGCCTTGCTCGCCGGGATGCCCGCCGGAGCCTTGCTGCTTGGACTCAGTGTCTGGTGGGTACGACGCCGGGCGTAAGACAGGATGGATCCGAGATGAATTACAAAACTACTCTGGTGCTGATCGTTTTGCTGTCGGTCGTCGGCGGGTATTTCTACCTCGTCGAGTACGGCAACATCAGCGGATACGAAGCACACGAGCTGCAGCGCAAAGACGAGACGACACAGACAGTCGGCCAGCCGGTCTTTACTGAAAACGCCCCGACAGCCGATTCGATCGACCGCATCCAGATCAAGCGCGGCGGGCGTGAGGTGATGCTCGGCAAGCAAGGCGACCAGTGGCTCCAGACCCAGCCCGTGCGCTTCGCGCTGGAAAGCTACGTACCGGATGCCATCGCCCGTCAATTCGCTGAACTACGCTACATCCAACAGTTGAAACCCGACACACCCGATGCCCCGACTACTGCGCAGATGGGTCTGGATAAGCCCCGTGCGGTGGTCACCGTTTGGGTCGGTGACGACAGTTGGACGCTTAAGCTGGGCCGACAAGCGGTTGACGGCCACGGGTACATGCAGGTCGAAGGTGACGAAACCGCCTATGTCGTCGACCCCGCGCTGCACGGCACCGTACTCGATCAGCAGATCAACGATTGGCGCAGCAAGTCACTGGATATCCCGACCGCTTCCGCCCTGGAGCGCATCGGGTTACATCAAGACGGTGCCGAAATCGACCTGACGAAAACCGACGGCCGATGGCGTATTGACGGTCAAGGCGTCCAACGCGCCAGTGACGAGGCGATCAACGATCTATTAACCGCCGCTGGAAGTTTATGGATCACCGCCTTCACCGCAGACAACCCCGACAGCCTCGCACTCTACGGGCTCGACAAGCCCCACCTGGAATTAGTCATCCAGTCACCACCGCCACTATCCCCAACAGGTAAAGAAGCCGAGCAGACGCAGCCGATCACACGCAGGCTGAAGATCGGGAGAACCGACCTGCAGGGCAATGCCCGATACGCCACATGGTCACAAGACGATGAACCCACAATCGTGGTCTTTACGGTGGACACTTCCAGTGCCGACTCACTCGTACGGACACCGGATGAACTGCGAGACCGGCGCGTCGTCGTTGCCATACCACAAGACGTCAGAGACCTGGTCGTACAGCAAGGCGATTCAGCAACCCTCCACCTGATCCGCGACCCCCAATCCGGCTACCGCTTCGGCGACCCGCAGCCCGGCTTCGACGTGGACTACAGCACCGCCCACGCCCTGATCCAACAACTCTGCGGCCTGGAAGCGACTGCATACAACACCGAACTCGACGGACTTGGCGACCCCATCGCACAAGTCCAACTCGGTGTCGCGGCCGGTAACGGTGAAGTAGATTTCAACATTTATCGTACCCGTGGCAGCCACACGATCGTCAACCAAGGCGAGGGGGTCGGCTATGTGGTCGAAACGGAAAGTGACGGCTACGAGCCAAAACCAATGGATCTTTTCGACCGACTTCTCGGCACACCACTTGGCCTGCGTAAACGCACCATCCTGGATGTCTCCCGGGACGAAATCACGCATCTGACCCTGCGCCGACCGGACGGCGTTACCTACGAGTTTGCCCCGTCAGACGCTGAATCAGGCTGGTCGCTCACCGGCCACGAACAATTTGAGGACGCCACCTTCGCCGCACTCCT
>JAJDCT010000453.1 GCA_029260695.1 Phycisphaeraceae bacterium | reverse complement strand
AGGACGCGGACTCGACCCGGTCCCGCTGATCCCGCGCCTGCCGTTACCGCCGGGACCTCGTGGGGTCTTTTAGATAAGCAACTTCAACCGCCAAGACGCGGAGGACGCCAAGGAAAGCAGAAACAAGCATTAACCACAGAGGCACAGAGACACAGAGAAGTAAAGAAAATCCGGGGATGATCCACAGATAGACACGATGATCAGGCTGAGGCGGTTGCGCCGTCTTCATCTTCTATCCTGCACATCCTGCTCATCTGTGGATACGCCCCACGAAGCGCCGCGACTTGTCGCGCCTGCCTCTTAATCACCGTTCATCACTGTTTCAATCCCTGTCTGACTCCGCGCTCTTTGCACCTGCGCGATGAAACTCCCCCGCCATGCTATTTGCTATCACCGGCCGAGGCTCTTGCGCCCCCCAGCCACGCGCGGAGGCCGCAACACGTCCGGCCAGTACGTCAACTCCACCGCCTCCAACACCGCAGGATCGATCCGACCCTGTTGCGGCTGTGCGCCCACCGCCTCCACACGCGGGACCACAGCCAGGGTCTTCAAGCCCGTCAGCTTTTCAAGCCAGACCCGGTTACTCGCGATCGACGGGTCGTCTGCCTCCGTGGGGTCCACGATGTAATGATTAATCACCAGCCCCGCCACCTGGCACCCGGCCTGTTTGAGAAGTCGGGCCGTCATCGCGGTGTGGTTGAGTGTCCCAAGCCCCGCACGCGCGACGATCACCACCGGGTAACCAAACGCATGGATCAGATCAAGCACCGTGTACCTGGGGCGTTCAGGGTCCAAAGGCACCATCAACCCGCCGACCCCCTCGACCAGCAGCGCATCAGATTCGCGATCCAAAACTGCCAGGCTCCGGGCGAGCGCTTCCCAATCAACCGGCTCGCCGCATTCCTGCGCCGCCACCGCAGGCGCAAGCGGGGCGGCAAAGCGGATCGGGTTAATCACCGAAAGCGACTGCTTGCAATCTGCGAAGTGAGCCAACGCCTCGGCATCCTCATGAACAAGACCTTCTCGCTCATGCCGACACCCACTGGCGAACGGCTTACTGACCCCCAGCCGAGCCCCGGGAGCCTGCCGCCTGATCGCCGAAGCAATCGCGCAGGCGATCAGCGTCTTGCCTACCCCCGTGTCCGTACCGGTGATGAACAGCCCCGGCTTAGTCCCTTGTGTGAATCTTTCGAGCATCGCATCATGATAACCGGGTTAAAGCGTGCCGTAAGTGGTTGTACCACAATAAATAACAAGATATACCCCGGCAGTGCCTTCATCTGTCGGATGGCCACATCAGAAGTTAATGAGATTGAATCTCAACGGACTTGCAAGACTCTGGCTCCTTTGTATAGTAGGCTTAAATTGATACTCAATCTCAATAAAGGGTAGCCATGCCTCACGATCACAAATCTACTTTTCTCGTCTCTGATGAACTCTTGGCCGGAGCGATCGGTACTCCACGGCAAGCCGGAGGCGTCCGGGGAGCCAGTGGGACCCGGGGGAACCGTGGGGGTGGGGTGAACCGAGGGACTGGGTTTACGCTGATCGAACTGCTGGTGGTGATCTCTATCATTGCGCTGCTGGTCGGGATCCTCCTGCCCGCGCTCGGTGCCGCCCGCCGCTCTGCGTTGTCGATCAAGAGTGTCAGCAACCTGAGGCAGGTCGGCATAGGCCTCGCCGCCTACACCACCGAACGCAAGGGCTTCTACCCCATCCACTCCTCCTCGATCACCAAGATCGCCGGTGTCAAGCCACGATGGGCAGACTACATCTTCCCCTACCTTAATAATGTCGAGGTGTACCGCAGCCCCAACCTCGACGAACGCGAGCTCGTCGAACTCATCAAGCCCTTCTGGCACGAGGTCAGCACCACCAACGCCGAAGCCGCTGTCCGCCTAGGGTCCGGCGTCCCCAAACCGGTCATCGACAGCAACCCCGCCGTGCATGGCGGGTATGGCTACAACTTCCAATACCTCGGCAACGCCCGCGGTTCGGTGATGTTTAACGGCCGTGAGTCGGACCTCATCACACCATCAGAGACCGTGGTCGTCGGCGACACAACCGGGTCAGCGATCAACGGTGAGCCCGGTGACGGTGGGGCGGCCGCCTACGCCTTGGACCCACCACTAGGCTCGGCACGCGGCAGCGGTAAAGGCTCGTACTACGAAGGCGGCGGCGATGAAAACGCCGGCACCTACGACCCGGAGTTTAAGTACTCACTCCGCTCAGCACCCGCCGAACGAAACAGCGGACAGGCAGGTTTCGTCTTCGCCGATGGCCACGGCACCAACCTCTCCCGTGCCCAGATCGACGACTACGACGAGGACGGCATCGCAGACAACGGATTCTGGAATGGCATGGGTGACGCGAACAGACGCTGATCGGACGCGGCGTACCTCACAGATCCTGGTTCATCAGTCGGTCTTCCCAGGTCGTTGTGTTACCCCAGTTCGGCCTTGATCTGCTGGAGCTGCGCCTGCTGGCGGGTGTTAGACCAAAGCACCTCGGTCAGTGTGTAGATGACTTTAAGCGTCGGCAAATAGTTTGCGTTTCCCTCGCGTTCCATCAGCCCGGACGTCCTTTGCAGCAGACGCCATGCGACGTCCTCGCTGAGTCGGCCTGCCAACAGCAAAGCGCGGGCCCGTTCCAGCCTTTGACGCAGCGCCAGGATGTCGGGTTCGGTGACCAATAGGTTCTCGGTTTCATGCGTCCGTGGAAGTGTATCCCGGAGTTCCCGGGTTTGCAGGCACGGTCCGTATAACTAAGTGGATGATATAGCCACCTTGCCCGCAAGGCTGGCCCGGTGGGTTTGGGTGTTCGGTGCGTGGGGTCGTGATGGATACAGCAGTCGTAACGTGTGTAGGGGTTGTAGGGGTTATGACGGTACGGCCGGTTACGTCTGTGGGTTTAGTGTTTGCCTGCAGAGTCACGCCGATAACCGCCGAGTTTTATCGCGCCCTGCCGGGTTCCTGGCCTGACTCCCTGGCTCATGTCGAAAATACCAGCAGTTGACGCCTGCGTTCGGTGTCGCCCCGAGTCATCACGGAGACCGCCATGATCGAGCAAAAAGACGTGGATGCACTGTTGGCTGAACTGGAAACGATGCGTGCGGCACTGGTCCGCGATCGTGAGGCCATCAAGCCCAAGCTGGACGAGATGGTCGCCAAGGCCAAGCAGATGCGCCAAAGCGCCGCCGGCGGGAAATTCGAGGCCTCGGTCACCAGCGTGCACGGCCTCCTCGAATCCCTACGCGCAGGTGTCAAGGCCCAGACCCAGCTCAACAAGACCGCTGCCTGACACTAGGGCCAGCATTTCACGGCCCGCCTCGTTCAAACAAAGATAATTTGACCATGTGCTGCGACATCACAGCACATGGCTTTTTGCTGCGCGCCATAAGTGGTAGGTGGAATAATCTCTGTCGCATTGGGATTAGAACCTCGTGCAGCCGGTTGGCGACGGCTGGCTGTCGTGCAGCCGCGTGCGGGATGGATTCTTAGGTGCGATCCCCACTCATTAGTTAGATAAGGTCACAAACGATGGGATGGATGATTATTCTGGCGGTGGGGGCCGCAGCCGTCCTGGCCTTCGCCAACGGCTCCAACGACAACGCCAAGGGCGTTGCCACGCTGATCGGTAGCCGGCGGATGCCGTTGAACAAGGCGATCATCTTCGCCGCCGTGATGACGTTCCTGGGGTCGGTCGCCGCGATCTTTCTGGCCGGCGAATTGGCCAACCTGTTCGGCGGCAAGGGTATCGTTAACGCCAACACGGTCGGGAGCATGGCTTTCCCCATCAGCGTCGGGATCGGCGCTTCACTGACCGTCCTGATGGCCACCGTCATCGGCATGCCTATCTCCACCACACACGCCATGGTCGGGTCGATTGTCGGTATCGGCATCTCATCCAGTTCGCTGGACTGGTCCGCTGCGGCGAGCAAGTTCTTTATCCCGTTGATGGTCTCGCCTTTGATCGCCGTGACTCTGGCGGCCGGGGCGTACCTGGTTCTCCGCACGCTGCGCAGGCGGATGGGTGTGACACGGCAGACCTGCCTCTGTGTCGGCAGCGAGTACCACCCCGTGTCACTCACAACCGATGGCGCGATGATGGTTCAATCTACCGGGGTCACACTCAAGGCCGACCAGACCGACGCCTGCCAGCAGCGATACACCGGGCGGTTCGCCGGGGTCGATGCGCAGCGGACACTGGACATGGCACACACGCTAAGCGCAGGTGCACTGAGCTTTGGGCGTGGGTTGAACGACACACCCAAGATCGCCGCGGTCATGATCGCCGCCGGTGTGATCGGTGGGGCGGCGTTCTCCGGAGCGGCCTCCGGGGCGGGCACCGGGGGAGCACCCGGGGGCCTGGGACCGACCGGGGCACTGGTGTTGACCGGGCTGGGCATCGCGCTGGGGGGCGTCCTGGCGGTGAAGCGCGTGGCGAAGACCATGAGCTACGGGATCACAGAGATGAATGACGGCCAGGCCTTCACCGCCAACTTCGTCACCGCCGGGCTGGTTATCTTCGCCTCGAAGCTGGGGATGCCGGTC
>JAJDCT010000452.1 GCA_029260695.1 Phycisphaeraceae bacterium | reverse complement strand
ACGTTACGTCGACTCGCCATGCGAACTCTCCAACATAAAAAGGGCACTTAGCCGCTGCGGTTCGGGCAGCCCGTCCTTGTGGCTGCATGGGTCAGTTGTCACATCCCGCTACGGCTGGCCGGGCCAGTATCCACTCCGGTGGACCCCCCTGGGTTTAACCCCGAGAACCGTTGTGCGGCGACTCCCTATTCATCGGGATCACGGCGGAAATTCTCCAGCCGACGGGTTGGTGGATCGTGATCGGACTTGGGCTATTAAATTCTTTTGTAATAGCACCTTATAGCGAACCTACAACCCGATAAACTGCCTGGCACATCCCCAATGGGGTAGCCCTGTCCAGGATTCTTTTTTATAGGACGGTCTAAAGTCAACGATACGATGGGCCGAGGGGCAAGGCGGGAAGGTAAATTCCATGCGATAGGCTAATATTCGGGATCAAACCCCCGGGCTTATTCGTCTATGCTTATATAGAGGCGACGGATGATCCGGATAGTGATCTATGAGGCGACTGACTATGAGATTTGAAACCCTGTTGAAGTGTTGGGCTCTGCCGGCGGCCCTGTTGTTGGCGGCGGTGGCTGGCTGTTCGACGAACCCGGCGACGGGTGAGAGCCAGTTGAATTGGATCAGCACCGAGAGGGAGAAATCGTTGGGCGCGGAGGCGTCTCCCCAGTTCGTCAAACAATACGGCGGGGATATCCCATCGGCGTCGATCCATGCGTACGTCAGTGATATTGGACACAGGCTGGCGGCGGTGAGTGAGCGGCCGGACCTTGAATGGGAGTTCCACGCGGTGGACTCGGCGGTGATTAACGCGTTCGCGCTGCCGGGCGGGAAGGTCTTCGTCACACGCGGGCTGATGGAGGAGCTTAAGAGCGAGGCGCAGCTTGCAGGTGTGTTGGGCCACGAGGTCGGGCACGTCACGGCTCAGCATATCGGCCAGCAGATGACGCGGGCGATGATTATCACGGGCGCCGGTATAGCGATTGGCGTGGCCGGCGAACAGTCCGATGAAGACTGGATGAAGGTCCTGGGGGTCGGTACGAGCGTCGGCGGGGGGCTCTACATGCTCAGCTACGGGCGGAATCAGGAGACCCAATCCGATGAGCTGGGTCTGCGCTACATGACCCGTCTTGGTTATAACCCGATCGGGCAGGTGCAGGTTATGAAGGTCTTAAAGCGTGCCAGCGGCGGCGGGGGGGCGGGGATGGAGTTCCTGGCGACCCACCCGTATCCCGACACGCGGATCAAACACCTCAACGAGATCATCAAAGACCAGTACCCCGATTACAAAGACCCGCAGAAGTACCGGATCTACCGTGACCGTTACCAACACACTGTGCTGGATGAGCTCAAGCGTCTGCCGAAAGCCGCGCATGATCCTGCGAACCAGCCGGCCGATTAGAGGCTGAGTCTCCCTCCACGCTCGACCTGCAACATACATAATGTACATGGTGATTAGAAGGTACGGCGTCTTTCAATACGAAACCGAAGCCAGACTTACCCGGGCCTTTGCTGCGCTCAGGCCCGGCGTGGTCCATCCAAAAGCCGTTTGAGTTAATATCTCAGCCATTCATGCCTACCGATACCCAACCTCACGAGCCTGCCGCCTGGACCGATGACGACCTGCGCCCGGGTGCCGACCCGCACGCCACTGCCGACAAGGCCCGCCGGGTCGAGCAGATGTTCGCTGCGATCGCACACGCCTACGACCTGAACAACCGGCTGCATTCGATGTGGCGAGACCAGGCCTGGCGCCGCGCGGCGGTGAAGATGGCGGGGATCAAAGGCGGCGAAGATGTCGTAGACGTGGCCTGTGGGACCGGCGACCTGGCCATTCAATTCCGCAAGGCTCTGGACAAGGTGAATCAGGGGGCTTGCCTGGTGACGGGGGTCGACTTTACCCACGACATGCTCAGGATCGCTCAAAGTAAGGTGCCCGCTGATCGTGTCGCGGATGACGGGTATGCCGGGGTCACCTGGGTCCGGGGCGATGCGATGAACCTGCCGTTGCTGGACCAGTGCTGCGATGTTGTCAGCATCGCGTTTGGGATCCGTAACGTCGCCGACCCGGCCGCGGCGATGCGCGAGTTTTACCGTGTGCTTCGGCCCGGTGGTCGTGTGATCGTGTTGGAGTTCAGCACGCCGACGAATCCGGTGATCCGCTTCTTCGACAGGATCTACCGAGAGCGGGTCATGCCGATCACCGCCAGCCTGATCGCCCGGGACAAAAGCGGGGCATACAAGTATCTGCCCAAGAGCGTCAACACCTTCACCGACCGTGCCGGCATGTTAGACATGATGCGGGCCGTAGGATTCACCGACCCGATCATCAAGCCGTTGACGTTCGGGGTGGCGGTGTGCTACCGGGGGGTCAGGGTCTAGGGTTTGGGGTTTGAGTGTGGCGGTAGCACTGGGGCGCAGAGCCGCCGTGCCCTCACGGCGGACCGCGTCGAGGGCGACGCGGCTCTGTTGAGAGTTGCGGACCACCCCCGGGGGGTAGGGGGCGACGCGGCTGTGATTAAGGTAGTTGCCCCAAGTGACCGCCACGGATAAACTGCCAAGTTCAACGCTGCGGGGCGTAGCTCAGCTTGGTAGAGCGTTCGTCTGGGGGGCGAAAGGTCGTCGGTTCGAATCCGGCCGCCCCGATTAATTGGACCGCAGGCCCGCCATATGGCGGGTTTTTTGTTGGGCTGAGATATCGTGTTGGTCAGCTGTTTGGCTGGCGCCGGGGCGAATTGAGGGGAAGGGACGAGCCGTGGGCGGCCCGGCTAAACGGGGGAGGGTTATTTTCAATGCGATACGTTGGTGTGGGGCGTTGTTTACTTCCCCCAATGCGTCATGTGCGAGCTGTAAGCGTCGTCGCTGATGGTCTGGACGGCGGCGGCGATGGGGAGTAGCTCGCGGATGCGTTGGGCTTGATCGGGGGTGAGGTCGACGAACTCAAGGCCGAGGCTGAACGTGCGGTCTTCCTGCTTGAGCCAGGCGACGCGTGCGGTGGCGTGGAGTTTGTGGTCGAGGCATTTGAGGTCGAGATGGACGCGGTCGTCGGTTTGATACTCGCTGGTGCCTTTCCCCTTGATCATGACGCCGGAGGCGGAGAGGTTGACGACTTCGCCGATCTGGCAGGAGAGCATTTCGCACTGGACCCTGCCGTGGCGTCTTTTTTGTATGGACTGGCTGTCGACGGCCTTGCCGTTATTGATGTCGTCTGCGTCGGGGTTGAGTTTGAACTGGTCGTCGATGCGGACCCAGCCGGAGTTATCGTCATCTGCGCTGCGGCGGAGGTAGAAGTCAAGGAGTTGCGGGCGGGTCTGCAAGGGGACCCTGCTACGCACGCCGGCCCAGAATTGGAAGCGGTCGACTTCTTCGGCGATCTGGTGTGAGGTGAGCCAGCCGGTCGACCACTGTGGGCTCTGGACCAGGTCATCGAAGTCCTGCGCGAATCCGCTGTGCCGGTCGAGGAAACGGAAGACTTCGCTGATGGCATCCATAAGACAGGTCTCGGTTGGTTTCGAGCCGTTGTGGACGGGCCGATCACCAACCTTGATATCGTCACAAGCGGTAAGCCGCTTTGGCTAAAGATGGTCCCAAATGGCTTGATATCCGGCGGTACGGGTTGCCGGATCGGGTTATCGGAGTCCGGGGACAGATAGAGGGGCTGTCAGGGCCCTGTCGTGACGGACTTGGGTTCGAGTAATTCTCGGGCGCTGCCGTAGTAATGGATCAGCATCCCGCCAAACCCGGGCTTGTCGGCCATCGTGTTCCACGCAAGCTCGAACTGCTCATTGAACACTTCGGGGGTCTCGCCGTGGAACGAGATCGCCTGATATTCCTGCAACTCGACGGTTTCGATCGCGGAGCAGACGACTTTGCCGATCTGCGCAGCATACTGCAGCTCCGTTTGGGTCTTGTCGGTGATCGAGTCAGGCCCGATGGCTTGCCTGCTGTAGGCCATGATGCCGACGTAGTCGCAGAGGTCCTGGATGTGCTGTTGGAGGGGCTTGGTCTGACCGGCGAACTCTATTGTGAGGGGTAAGCCATCCTCGGTGGTGTTCACTTCGTACCAGGCGGGGATGTCACAGGACAGTGTCATGTCGGGGTCGGCTTGGTGGATGATGTCCGCTGCTTTGGCGTAGTAGCCCAGGAGGTCTGCCATGATCTGGGTGCGATGCGCCGGGTCACCGAATTCAGGCATGGCATGGGGCTCGATGTCGTAGTGGACCCCGGAGAAACGTTTGCCCGCTGGCATGGTCTTGTTCAGTTCCAGGATCATTGAGAGCACGGCGAGTGTGCGTTCCTGGTTCTCGGCCATAGCCATCGCCGCGCTACCGTCCAACGCCTCGACCCGTATGCCCAGGTCGGACGCCTTGGCGATCAAGGCGACATAACCCTGAGGGTTGGAGAAGGCCGGGGGGTTGCTGTCCTCGGCGTAGTGGACCTGCACGAGTATCAGGTTGATCCCATGGCGCTGACAGAATGCGAGCATCTCGTCCTGGCCTTGTGCGTCGGTGATATGTTTATCCTGCCAGACCCATAGCCCCTTGATGGGTTGGGGGGGGCGGGCTTGGACCTGGTTTCCCGGAACTGTGCCCGATGCGGTGGTGGGACTATCAGCCGCTCTGAGGCACGCTGACAAAAGTAAACACGCGCAGACGGGTAAGGCACAGGTCCAGAGCAGTTTGGTAGGCATCACGGTGTCCTTGAATGGGATCTGCCATTTCCGCAGGCGGTTTATGTGCGGGTGTATTCGGTTTTAGTTGGGCGGGGACAGAGCGGGCATCACATCAATTGGTGGGTGTGTCCTGGTCGGATTCGGAGCCCGATTCAAGCAACTCGCGTACATTTGGATAGCAGTGGATCAGCATCCCGCCGAACCCGGGCCGATCTGCCAGGGTGTTCCAAGCAAGGTCGAACTGGCCACTGTATTGTTGCGCTGTTTGGCCGTGAAACGAGATGCTCGGGACCGGGGGGTACGCTGCTGTCTCGACCGCGGGGCAGACGGTCTTACCGATGGACTGGGCGTAGGCGACTTCATTTTCTACGATCTCGGTGATCGAATTCGGACCGACGGCGGTGGTGCGGTAAGACATGATGCCGACGTAGTCACAGAGGTCCTGGATGTGCTGCTGGATGGGCTTGGTTTGGCCGGCGAATTCGAGCGCCAGCGGCAGGCCGTCTTCACTTGTGGGTGTATCGAACCAGAACGGGATGTCACACGCCAAAGTCATGTCCGGGTCGCTTTCGCGGATCAACTCGCGTGCTTTGGTGTAGTAGTCCAGGAGGTCAGACATGATCTGGGTACGTCGTGCGGGGTCCGCCCAGTCTTCAAGGAGGTAGGGTTCGATGTCGTAGTGGAGGCCGACGAAGCGTTTGCCTTTGGGCATGGTCGCGTTGAGATCAAGTATCGCGCGGAGAACCGCGAGGGTGTGCTCCTGGTTTTGCGAAAGCGCCATCGACTTCTCGCCGTCAAGCGCTTCGACACGGATGCCAAGGTCGGCGGCCTTACCGATAAGCTCCACATATCGTTGGGGATGATTGATGACAACGGGTTGGCTATCCGAGCGGTAGTGGACCTGAAGCAGCAGCAGGTTGATTCCCTCGCTCTGACAGAACCCTAGCAACTCGTCTTGCTGATCGGGGTCGCTCACATAACGTCCGTGCCAGACCCTCTTGCCATTGATCGGGGCGGCGTTTGCGGGCTTAGCTTCGTTTGCTTGTGTAGTGGCTGGGGCGGTGTCTGCCAAGGTGGTCGAGGGCAGGAGTACTGCCAGAATCGTCAATAACAGGGCAGCGCAGCGGGCTGTGTCATCGGTCACAGTGATCTCCAGATTGTGGTGAGATGCGTGCTATTTCGAGTAGGAAGGCTACCAAAGTGAGTAGGCGGGGTCAATAATTATTTCATAGGACGAAATAATATTGACTGGGCCCCTATTTCAGGGTAGGATCACAGTAATCATCTATGCTAAGTGGATTGGCATGCCGCCGACTCCGCTTTCTTATGGGCATTTGTCTCGGAGTGTGGGAGCATGAAACGTAGCCAGATCGATGTCATCCGATCCCGCCAGCTTGCCTTGTATTCTGCTGCGGCAGGCTTGGGGGCTTTTTCTTTCGGTTCGCAAACGCAGGCTGAGGTTGTCTTTACCCAAGTTGATCCCGATGTGGTCGTCTCATCGGGGGCGTTCGATATCGACTTTGATGGCGATGGCTTCCTCGATGCGGCGGTGGTGAATAACGGGTTTAATGTTCAGGTCCGTTCTTTTGGGTTCGATGAGCTGTCACCGGGCTTCTGGGCGACGGACAACATTACGCTCAGCACGCTGGAAGACTCGGCCG
>JAJDCT010000451.1 GCA_029260695.1 Phycisphaeraceae bacterium | reverse complement strand
GTGAACTGCTCGGCGACAAAGAACGGCTGACTGAGGAACCGCTCGATCTTCCTCGCACGGCTAACGATCTGCTTGTCTTCCTCAGCCAACTCATCGACACCCAGGATCGCGATGATGTCCTGCAGGCTCTTGTAACGCTGGAGGATCGACTGCACCTGACGGGCAACCGCGTAGTGCTCTTCACCCAACACACCCGGATCGAGGATACGGCTGGTCGAGGTCAACGGGTCCACCGCGGGATAAATACCCTTCTCTGCAACACTGCGTTCGAGCACCACGAACGCATCGAGGTGGCTGAACGTCGTCGCCGGCGCGGGGTCGGTCAGGTCGTCAGCCGGCACATACACCGCCTGGATCGAAGTCACAGCGCCCTTATCCGTCGAGGTGATCCGCTCCTGAAGCTCGCCCATCTCTGTCGATAGCGTCGGCTGATAGCCCACCGCCGAGGGCATACGCCCAAGCAATGCCGACACTTCCGAACCCGCCTGCGTGAAGCGGAAGATGTTGTCGACAAACAAAAGCGTTTCTTTACCCGAGGAGTCGCGGAATTCCTCACACATGGTCAGCCCAGCCAGAGCCACACGCAGACGCGCGCCCGGGGGCTCGTTCATCTGGCCGAACACCATCGCCACACGGTCGAGCACCGAGTGCGTGTTGCCCTCGGCATCGGTGAACTTCGCCTCGTCCATCTCGCGCCAAAGGTCGTTGCCTTCACGGGTCCGCTCGCCGACGCCGGCAAACACGGAGTACCCGCCGTGCTCACGCGCGATACGTGCGATCATTTCCTGGATGATGACGGTCTTGCCCACACCCGCACCGCCGAACAGCCCGATCTTCCCACCGCGGACGAACGGGCACAGAAGGTCGACGACCTTGATGCCGGTCTCGAGGATCTGCGTCTTAGGGTTCAGGTCGACAAACTTCGGCGGGGGCTGGTGGATCGGGCGGGTCTTCTTCGCATTGACCGGACCCTTCTTATCGACCGGCTCGCCCAGCAGGTTAAACACCCGACCAAGCACCTCTTCACCGACCGGCACCGACACCGAGTCGCCGGTATCTTCAACACTCATCCCACGAGCCAGCCCGTCGGTCGAACCCAGCGCCACCGCACGGACCTGACCGCCGCCCAGGTGCTGCTGCACCTCGCCGACCAGGCTGATATCGATCCCGTGATGGCTGCCCTTCACACTCAAGGCGTTATAAATTTCGGGCAGGTCGTCCTCGGGGAACTGGGCGTCGAAGGTCGAGCCGATGACCTGAGAGATCGTACCGGTGGTGGGCATGTGTCGTTATCCTCTTGAATTTAAGCCACTTAGCAGAGTCACGCCCCACGCGCAACCCCGCCGGGCCAAGTAGGTTAGCGGCCGCCCGCCGCTTTGCCAAATCCACCAACCACCCAACCAATCCACCACAAAATGCCTCGATCACGCGGAAAAGCTCGATCAAACCGCACGAAGTGTTATACTCGCCCGTCATTCCGTCTTATATAGACGCACGGAGGCGTCCGCTTGACCGCGACCAACACCCCACACATCCCGCCCGCACCAGCCAACACCGACACCCCGGATGCCGCGCAAGGCCCGTCGAACCCATCGACCCCCAGCCACGCAATCGATCCCGCTATGGCTCCCAACGATGCGCAAACTTCCACACCGCACGAACCTCAAGCCGACGTGACCCCTGCACCAATCGTGACCCCTCGCATTCAGCCCATCAACACCCCCTCCACCATTCAACCCCCCAACACAGACAACAACCAAAACGACAACCACCCGCCCCGCATCATCGCGATGATGAACCAGAAGGGCGGCGTCGGCAAAACCACCACCTGCACCAACCTCGGCGCGGGCCTGGCGCGCATGGGCAAGCGCGTCCTCATGATCGACCTGGACCCCCAGGCCCACCTGTCGCTGTCGTTGGGCGTCGACCCCGACCACGTAGAAAAAAGCATGTACGACCTGCTCGCCGACCCCTCGACCACGGCCGACAACGTCGTGCAACAAGTCGGCGACGACGAGCTACTCTCAATCCTCCCCGCCGAAGTCAACCTCGCCGGCATCGAAGCCGAACTCGCCGACAAAGTCGTCACCGGTGCAGCCCAGGCTGTGCTCAAGCAGAAGGTAGCGATGTTGATCTCGGGTATCGGCCAAGGCAACACACAAGGCTCCGATCCCGAATCCCGAATCCCGAACCCCGATACCCGATACCCGATACCCGATTTCGTCCTCATCGACTGCCCCCCGAGCCTGGGCCTGCTCACCGTCAACGCACTGACACTCGCAAGCGAAGTCATCGTCCCCATGCAGGCCCACTTCCTCGCCCTGCAAGGCCTGGGCAAGCTCTTCGAAACTATCGCGATGATGAAACAAGGCATCAACCCCAACCTCACCGTCGCCGGCGTCGTCCTGTGCATGCACGAGGGCAACACACTCCTCGCCAACGAAGTCATCAACGACGTCAACAGCTTCCTCACCGACGCACGCGGCTCCGACGCACCCTGGGCCGACGCAGTCGTCTACAACCCACCCATCCGCCGAAACATCAAACTCGCAGAGTCACCCAGCTTCGGCCAAAGCATCTTCGACTACGCCCCCGACTGCCACGGCGCCAAAGACTACGCAAAGTTGGCTGAGTCGGTGGCCGCGCAACACGCCAAACTCTCCTAACACAGCGTATGGGTTCTATTGCCCATGTCTGCAGACCAAGAAAACAAGAACCCTCGGAAACCTCAGCTGGGTGACCCCGATTACGACCTTCGGTCGTTTGGGAATGAGCTGACCGGCGGGGGATTACGCTGGGTTGCAACCATTCTTGTGCTTGCAACCCTGGGCTTCATCATTTATCTCGCCACCAATTACGGCTGGGCAGCTTCTGTCCAAGGTCCACTGCCAATACAAGGTGGCGGGCTTTACACCGTACTGTGTATTGTGCTCTTGATCTGGGTTGGTCTCGGGATCGTGAATTGGCGAAACTGGTCGCGGAGTCACCATCAAAACGACGAAACATAACCACCCCCTCTGACACTACGACCCATCAAGACCTAGAAATTAAACTCTGGTTGATTCAAGCCATTTTCCAAGCGCCGCCTTGGTCATGCAGTTCACAACGTCTTTCTTGGTCACCCCCGCCCGACGTGCGGTGAGGACACCGTACTGCAGTTGATCGAGGTCGGCCGGGCCGTGCGCGTCGGTGTTGATTGCTAGCTTAACCCCGGCGGCTACCGCGGCGCGGGCATGAGTATCGCGTAAGTCAAGCCGCCAGTGGTTGGCGTTGATCTCCATCGCGATGCCTCGCTGCGCAACGGCCTTGAATAGCACGCCCATGTCCGGGCTCAGACCCTCGCGCCGCCCGACCAGCCGCCCGGTCGGGTGGCCCATGATCGTGACATACGGGTTCTCCATCGCCTTGAGGAAACGCTTCGTACATTTGGCGGGCTCCTGGCTCAATGCCGCATGTGGCGAAGCGACAACCACATCCAATTCTTTCAGCAGGCTGTCGGGGTAATCCAGTCGGCCGTCGGTCAGGATATCGACCTCGCTGCCCGCAAGCACAACGATCTTGCCTTTGAGCTTTTCCGCCACACGACGAATCGCGACAATGTGCTTTTCCAGCCGCTCATCACTGAGCCCGTTGGCCTGAACCTGCCCCTTGGAGTGGTCGGTGATCGCCACGGTATGAAATCCACGCTCCGCAGCCGCCAACGCTAACTGCTCAATCGTCCACATCCCGTCGCTGGCCGTCGTGTGCGTGTGAAGTTCCGCCTTGATGTCTGACAATTCGATCAGCGCAGGCAGTTCATCCCTCTCCGCCAGCGCCACCTCGCCACGATCCTCACGCAACTCCGGCGGAACCCACGCCAAACCCAACGCATCAAACACATCCTCCTCAGACTTGCCCGCAACCGTCTTCTCACCGTCCTGTTTCGTAAGCCCCCACTCGTTCAGCTTCATCCCCATCGAGATCGCCCGCTCGCGCAGCCGGACGTTGTGCTCCTTGCTCCCGGTAAAGTACATCAGCGCCGCACCGTAACTCTCCGCCGGAACCACACGCAGATCGACCTGCATCCCACCCCCGCCCCCAGATAAACCCCCAGACTTCTTCCCGGGAACGCCAGACGATTCGCCCGTGCGCACCGAACTCTTAGTCTTCCCCTTGGCGATCACATCCGTAACCGGCTCCAACCCAACGAACACGTCCATGATCGTCTCCGCATCGTCCGTGTCCGCCACAACCAGCAGATCCAGGTCGCCGATCATCTCCTTGCCTCGGCGCAGGCTCCCCGCATACTCGATCCGCTTGACCTCTTTGAGCCC
>JAJDCT010000450.1 GCA_029260695.1 Phycisphaeraceae bacterium | reverse complement strand
GGTCGTCTGGTCGCTCTGGCGTCACTACGTCCGCTACCGCGATATCGAATTCGTCAGGCCCCTGTGGGTCGATGTCGTCCAGAAGGCCGCAGATTTCATGGTCAAGTACCGTGACCCGGACACCCACCTGCCGCTGCCAAGCTACGACCTCTGGGAAGAACGCTGGGGGGTCCATGCCTTCACCGTCGCGACCGTGTACGCCGGGCTCAAGGCGGCCTGGCAGTTCGCCGTCTGCTTCGGGGATACCGCACGGTCCACCGCCTACGCCCAGGCCGCTCAGGAAGTCAAAGACGCCTTCTGCGAACGCTTCTGGTCCGAAGAACAGGGCCGGTTCCTCCGCAGGATCACGCCCGCCGACCCCGACCGCACCGCTCAGCTGCTTGCCCAGGTCATGGCCGGACGAACCCCCGAACCCGCCGACTGCCCCGACGGCATCGATGTAGGCCAACACGACGTCCTCTACGAACCCGACAACGTCCTGGACAGCTCCATGTACGCCATCTGGGCGATGGGCTTGCTCAGCGCAGACGACCCGCGTGTCATCGCCACCATGGACGCCATCGAGAAAGAACTCTGGATCAAGACCGGCGTCGGCGGCATCGCCCGATACGAAAACGACTACTACCACCAGGTCAGCAACGACGTCGCCAACGTCCCGGGCAACCCCTGGTTTATCTGCACGCTCTGGCTGGCGGACTACCACATCGCCCGCGCCAAAAACGTCGAAGAGTTGGAAAAGGCCAAGCCGATCCTCGACTGGGTCGCCGACCACGCCTTGGACTCCGGCGTGCTGGCCGAGCAGGTCCACCCCGAGACCAACGCCCCGCTGTCGGTCTCACCGCTGACCTGGAGCCACGCGACCCTCGTGGCCACCGTGACCACCTACCAGACCAAGCTCGAGCAGATGAGCCAGTGCCCATCCTGTGGCCAACCCCGCCTGTGCCTGCTGCCCGGCACCGACCAGGTCGGCACCCTCGAGCCCCCACCGATCGCCGCCGACGCCTCGTCGTAACTTCGGAACCCACCACAGGCAACGGTTATCCACAACCGCCCGGACCCGCGTATAAAGCCGGGCCTTTGATTTGTTGCATAGATGTGGGCCGCTACCTATCCTGTCCGCTTTGATGCGCCGGCCGGTCTGTACTGGGTTTCGGCGGCGACCGATTGACATGGACCGGGACATCTGGACGTTGGCCTCAGGCTTCTCAGATGCCCCCCAGTTCCCCCGGATGCTCCCCCGGATGCTCCCCGGATGCCCCCCGGATCGATCATGGAACAGTACCTCGAATACGCGCTCTACATAGCCTCTGTACTCGGCGCGTTGTCGTTGTCATTAATGATGCCCAAGCAGAAGCCGAGCATCCGATTCGTCGGCCCGTTCGCAGGTGCCGCCGCGGTCGGGGGCCTGTGGCTGTATCTCTCGGGCAGCGGGTTCTGGGAAGACCGGGCGTCGGGGCTCAGCAGCGGCTCGTTTATCTATTATTACCTCTTCAGCGGCATCGCCCTGGTCGCCGCTGTCCGCGTGATCACACACACACGCCCGGTCTACGCGGCCCTCTGGTTCGTCATGGTCGTGCTGTCCAGTGCCGGGCTGTTCCTTGTGCTTTCCGCGCAGTTCATGGCCTTCGCCGTGGTCATCATCTACGGCGGTGCGATACTGGTGACGTACATGTTCGTCATCATGCTCGCCTCGCAATCCGACCCCACCGGGAAGTCTGATCAGGCCTACGAAAGGATCGCCACTGAGCCGATCATCGCCAGCGCCGCGGGCTTCCTGCTCCTGGCGGTCTTGCTGAGTGTCAGCTTCGACTACCAGACGATCGACGCCGGCCGGGCCCCGCTTGACCCGGCCAGCACGGACGCGGCCCTGATCGAGTCGTCCCTGCGCGACAGGCCCCTCAAAGCCGAGTACCTCTACGAGACCAACGCCGCCGGCGAACCGGTCGCGATCCCCGCCGTCGCACCCCCGCCGAACCTGGACCCGACCCGCTTGTCGAACACCGAGCGCATCGGTCTGGACCTGTTCCAGAGCCACCCCCTTGGGCTGGAACTGGCGGGCGTGATCCTGCTGGTCTCCCTGGTCGGCGCGATCGTCATCGCCAAGACCAAGGTGCCCGACGAACATCAGGCGGTATCGGGGTAGATCAGCGGATTGATGATTTGTGATTTGTGACTGATGAATTGGAAACGACCGACTTTAGCCTTTTGACCTGCGACTTATGCCAGTAACCCCGATGGACAGCCTGACGCTCTCGCACTTCCTGATGACGGGGGCGGTCCTCTTCTGCCTGGGACTCATCGGATTCATCACCCGGCGGAACCTGATCATCATGTTCCTCTGCACGGAGATGATGTTCCAGGGCGTCGCTGTGTCACTGGTCGCATTCAGCAGGTTCCACTTAAACGACACCGGCCAGACATTCGTGATCTTCGTACTCACCATCGCCGCGGCAGAAGCCGCATTAGCACTGGGCCTGGTTGTATTACTGTTCCGCCGGAAGCACACACTCGACTCACTGGTATGGTCGCAGTTAAGTGGATGACGCTGGTTGACCGTCCGCGGGTAGAACCCGCGGCTATATATAAAGACATACTGTGCTAAGCACCGCACCCGAACCCCGATACCCGAACCCCGATACCCGATGAACATCGAACTGATCAAACTCATCCCCTGGATCCCGCTCTTAGGCGCGGCACTGTGCGGCATCTGCTGCATGAAGCCCGCCTGGCGCAAGGCCGCCGGGCCGATCAGTGTGCTCTCGATCTTCATCCCCTTCCTGATTACCTGCGGGGTCTACAGCGCCGCCAGCGGGCTCATCGGCGAGGACAAGGTCCAGACCGTCTACCAGTGGATCGGCGTCGGGCAGTTCCAGGTCAACATGGCCTACTTCGTCGACCCGCTGACGATGATCATGCTGTTCGTTGTCACCGGTATCGGCTCGCTGATCGCCACCTACGCGATGGGCTACATGAAGGGTGAGCGCGGGTACGCCCGGTTCTTCATGGGCGTGTCGCTATTTATCTTCGCGATGACCACGCTGGTCATGGCCGACAACCTGGTGCTCCTGTACCTGGGCTGGGAAGGCGTGGGGCTGTGCTCGTACCTGCTGATCGGGTACTACTACGAAAAACCCGAAGCCGTCGCCGCGGCGAAGAAGGCGTTTATTGTCAACCGCATCGGCGACCTTGGCTTTGCGCTGGGCATCTTCCTGACGTACATGCACTACGACTCGGTGAGCCTGTCTGATGTCACCACGCAGGCCAAGATCGCGCTGGCGAACGGGATCGACCCGACCTCGGCTGACCTG
>JAJDCT010000449.1 GCA_029260695.1 Phycisphaeraceae bacterium | reverse complement strand
TCAGCGCAATCCGTGGGCGAGAGAAAGCTATCCCTAAAGACAAGCGGGGAACGGCGACAGTGTCGTTCGCTGAGATGAAACGGTCTGGGATACCTCTGTGTATAACAACGGTGCTTGCCAGAGCGAAGCCGTGGGTCGATCCGGGCCGAACGAACCCGGGCGGTGACTGTGACTTCCCGACGCAGGGCATGGCATATGCGTTTGCGATGGGACAGCTTGCGTACTACCGGGAGCTTGAACGGCGAGGCGACGTAACCATAATCACCGACCGCACGGGGCTTGATGCGCACTGGGCATGTTGGGAGGCTAACGAACCCGATGCCCCGGTCGGGCTGATCCTCACGATGGAGGGCGCCGACCCGATCACCGATCCAAGCCAGTTAGGGCACTGGTACGACTTAGGTCTGCGCTCGATCTTTCTGGCGCACTACGGCCACAGCCACTACGCCGCCGGCACGCCTTCGATCGATCAACCCCAGAGCCACGAGCAGGATGGGCCGGTCACCGAGAAGGGCTACGCACTGCTTAGGGAGATGAGCAGGCTCAACATGCCGTTGGACATGACCCACCTGTCCGACATTAGCTTCTGGGACGCCGCGAAAGTTTACAACGGCCCGGTCTACTCAAGCCACACCAACTGCCGGGTCCTGGCCGACGACGTGCGACAGTTCACCGATGAGCAGATCAAGTTCATCCTCGAGCGTGACGGCGTGCTGGGCCTGTCGATGCACTTCGCAATGATCAAGGGCGGGTTCACCGGTGAGGCGTTCCGTGTGGACCCGCTTACGGTGACGCTCGAACACCTGGCCGACCATGTCGACCACATATGCCAGCTCGCGGGCTCGGCCAGGCACATCGCGATCGGCAGCGACCTGGACGGGGGGTTCGGTGCCGAGCGCTGTCCGGTGGGGCTGGATAGCTGCGGCGATATGCACAAAATCGGGACGATTCTTGAATCCCGCGGCTACAGCGACACCGATATCGCAGGGTTTTATCACGGCAACTGGCTACGCTTCCTACGGCGGGTCTTGCCGGCTTAGGCTGAATTTCCGTAGAAAACCGCTTAAACAGTCGATAGACACGGGGGCGAACCGCACCAGCCGGGCGGTGTTATTGCGGACTCAATAGGGACACACTTATGCTCGACAGGCTCTTTACGAATTGCATGATCCGGCCCGGGGATCTTCCCCCCTCCAGCGACACGATGCGTGTGGTCGGCACGTTCAACCCGGGTGCCGCTGCGCTGGGGGACGGCGTGGTGCTGCTGGTCCGTGTGGTCGAGCAACCCGTGGAGACCCGCCCGGGCTTCGCCGCCTCACCTCGGATCGACCCCGAACAGGGCGTTGTCATCGACTGGCTCGATGAAAGCGAATACCACACCGAAGACCCCCGGGCTGTCACGCACAAACACACAGGCGAGGCACGGCTGCGGTTCCTCTCGTATCTGAAAGTCGTCCACAGCGCAGACGGTAAGACACCAGACAACTTCACCGGCCCGGTCATTGCGCCGCTTGGGGCCAGCGAGAGCTACGGCATCGAAGACCCGCGCATCACCAAGATCGGCAGTACTTACTACATCACTTACGTCGCGGTATCTCCACACGGGATCGCTACGGGTCTGCTATCCACCACCGACTTCGCTACGTTCCGCCGGCACGGGCTGATCTTCTGCCCGGAGAATAAGGACGTGGTGCTGTTCCCCGAAAAAGTGATGGGTGAATACATCGCACTGCATCGGCCGTCGGGGTCGGTCCGGTTCCAACCGCCGGAGGTCTGGCTTGCACGCAGCCCGGACCTGATCCACTGGGGCACGCATACCCTGCTGTTTGGCAGCGAGACGACGGAGGGCATGCCTGACCGCATCGGCGGGGGGACACCCCCGATCCGCACACGCGAGGGCTGGCTGACGATCTACCACAGCAGTGAGAAGGCGCAGCAGAAGGACGTCGCAGGCATCTATTCGGGTTACGCTATGCTGATGGACCTGGATAACCCCACAAAAGTCCTCGCCCGGTCCAATGAACCAGTCATCACGCCCACCGAGTCGTTCGAGAAAGAAGGGTTCCTCGGCGGTGTCGTCTTCCCCACAGGCATTGTCGAGCGCGATGAGGAATTGTTGATCTACTACGGCGCCGCGGACGAATGTGTCGGTGTCGCGGGTTTTAGCCGTGAAGAGATGATTGGGTCACTCGTTGCAAGTGTGTGACGGCAACGGACCAATACCAGATGTCCGTTTAGTCACACGGGAGCACGCCGTAGCGTCATGCGGCTAGGCGAGCAAGCAGTCTTCATCTGAGGGATACCGTTCATGCCGCAGCGTCTGCCGGGACTGGAGCTTAGCCGCCGGTTTTATATTGAAGCGGTCAGGCCGATTCTTGATCGGTACCACCCGGGCTTATGTTACACCGCCGCATTAATCGGGCCGGGGTCGGAGGTCCAGGGTTGGGACGATGAGCAGTCCACGGACCACCACTGGGGGCCACGCCTGCAGTTGTTCATAGCCGAAGCGGATGCGCCGATTGCCGATGAGTTGGCTTTGGGCTTCAAAGAATATCTGCCTCACCAGTTCTTGGGGCACCCGGTGAGTTTCTCTCCGCCCGACGAGTTTGGAACCCGCCTCCCGGTGAATACCGAGACCGGGCCAGTAGAACACATGATCGAATGCACCACCGTCGCGTCGTACTTCAATAAGAAGCTCGGCGTGACTTCTCTGAAAAACCTGACGGTGGAGCAGTGGTTGGATTGGCCATCACAAACCCTCAGGGAGTTGACCGCGGGTGAGGTTTACCATGAAGGGCACGGAGAGCTGGCGGCGGCTCGCCTTGTGCTTGCGTGGTACCCCAAGCCGGTCTGGTACGAACTGATGGCCCGAGAGTGGAAAGGCCTGATAGAAGAGCAACCCTTGGTGGGGCGTGCGGGATTTGTAGGTGATGACCGGGGATCGCGGGTCTTGGCAGCCCGACAGGTACGACGGCTGATGACCCTGGCGCTCTTGATGGGGCGGCGGTACCCGCCGTATGGGAAGTGGTTCGGTAGAGCTTTCTCGGAACTACCCATCGCACAGATACTGGGGCCGCACCTCGACCAGGCGCTGGTGACCAACACTTGGCAAGAGCGACAAAAGAGTTTGGCTATGGCCTATCAGGTGATTGCACAGCATCACAACGAGCTTGAATTAACACAGCTATTATCGACGGAGATCGAGCCGTTTCATGACCGCCCGTATCTTGTATTGAAAGAGGGGCGATTCGCCGATGTGTTGAGGTCCGTATGTGAACGGTAGTCATACTTAGGCGAGCCGCGCGTCTTCTGCCTGCGGGAAAGTGACTTCCAACCAGGTCGTGCCGGGGTCGACGTGCAAATTTCCATCCTGCATTCCCGGTGGGATGTACAGCGTCTGGCCGCGTCCGAAAGTTACCTCGGGGGCCCCGTCACATGAGATCACGCCGCTGCCGCCCAGCACCATCCACACGACCGGCTGCGAGTGCGACAACGCCTGTTCTTGCGCCGCGTCGACCCGGTACCGATCGATGCGGAAGTACTCACAGGTGACAAGACGTGTGACATCGGCGAACGCGCCCTGGATCTTTGTGTTCGGCTCGTACCGGCTGACGTCCGGTGGGCCGAACTCGATGCACTGGATCGCCTGATCGACGTGCAGCTCGCGTCCGGTGCGGCCCCAGTCGTAGACGCGGAAGGTGGTGTCGCTCGGCGTCTGCACCTCGGCGACCAGCACGCCGGCACCCAAGGCGTGGCATGTCCCGCTGGGCAGGTAGTGGCAGTCGCCGGGCTTGACCGGGACCGTGATGAGTAGCGGCTCGACCTGGTCTTGTTCGATGGCCTGGCGGAATTGTTCCCGGGTGACGCCGGGCTTGACGCCCTTGTAGATGACCGCGCCGGGGTCGGCGTCGAGGACGTACCAGGCCTCGCTTTTTAAAAATGCGTCGTCGTGTTCGTCTGCGAAAGCGGGGCTTGGGTGGACCTGGACCGACAGGTGCTGGCGGGCGTCGAGGAATTTTAGAAGGATCGGGAACCCGCCGTCGGGGGTAAGCGTCAAACCTCCTAGGATGTCAGACCCGGCCTCACGAATGACATCTGCGAAGGTCTCCCCGGCCAGGGGGCCGTTGGCGATCACGGAGCGCTCAGACCCGCCGCCGCCGCCGGAGACCGAGGTCTGCGCCAGGTCCGCCAACTCCCAGGACTCGCCGATCAGAGCGTTCGGCCCACCGGGGAGCGTCCGACCCAGCTTTTCAAGGGTCCGCCCGCCCCAGACCTTTTCCTTGTAGATCGGCGTAAAAGTGAGTGGGTAGACAGGTAAGTTTGTATCAGCCATCGGCTTGCCTCAGGGGAGTTAAACGTGTTTCAGGAGTATACGTCCGACCCGGCCCGCGATGAAGTTGTGGAAAACAGTTGATATACAGCTTCGGCCCGGCAACAATAGGGGTGTCCTACCCGATGAGGTGCCTTATGCCTAATCAGCCTTACTTTGTTATGGCGTTGATGGTGACGGTGGCTGTGGCGACCCTGGGAGCCATGGTGACGGTGGCCAAAGCAGAAACGTCGCGTGCGGTTCACGAGGGGTACGCTGTGCTTGACCCGTATTCCGGCTACCGGTCGCGTTACGTTACAGACCGCACCAGGGCCGTGACACCACGCACACGGACGGTTCAGCGGCGGGTCGTGTACATCGATTCTTCCCGAACGCACAGCCGGAGCGCACCCGGGGCATACGGCGGGTACTCCAGCGTACGGGTCGTCCGCAACCCCGCGCATTACACACCAACGGTGGCCTACGTCGAGGCGAACCAGACGCAGGATGCTTTGGATTCCGTGCATGATGACGGTGATTTAGGCAACGTCGTTCTTGTTCAGCCTTATCGCGGCGGCCAGAACGAGGTGGGATACACCAGTCGATACAGCGGCTATCCTTCTTACGGAAGGTACAGTTCATCCGGGTATCGTCAGCACCGTGGCTATCCGGTCTATAGCTACCCATCTCGTGTCGGCTACGGGTACGGCAGCCGGTATGGGAACCGTCACCACGGGTATGGGTACGGGCATGGTTCGAGTTATGGCCATGGTTACGGC
>JAJDCT010000448.1 GCA_029260695.1 Phycisphaeraceae bacterium | reverse complement strand
GTACTGCTGAGAGAGTGGCTGCCCCTGTAAAGGCCATCCGGACCCCGTTTCGGGCCTGTGGTACAACGAGCCGGTCTGGCCGTAGACCCCGATGCCCTGCTCGACTCGGCGCGAGCTGGTGGCACGCAGGTCCAGATCACTGACTGATTGGTCAACCGGCTCCCACTGCGTGCCTTCGTCTGCAACGGCAGCCGATGTGTGTACACCGACAGCAGCGAGAAGAACGGCCAGCAGGATGGGTCTGCTTGCGCGGTGCATAAGTTTATTCCCACCGGCTAAATCGGCGGCGCATCAGGCCGGTATGGCCTGCAAGCGCCAAATGAAACTCGGCTTTACTTGGTCGGCTGCGTCGCGGCCGCATCAATGGCGTCGTCGACCGCGTCCTCAACCACCTCTTCAACCGGTACCTCTTCAACCGCCTCGGGTGCTTCCTCGACAACCTCATTGGTCGCTTCTTCGGCGGCTTCCTCGGTGGCTTCTTCGATGGCTTCTTCGACGGGTTGAGTCGCGGCGGCCTCTGGCTCAACGGCTTCAACCACTTCGGCGGCATCGGCCTGGTCTTTCGACTCGGCGATGGCTTCGGCGGCGACGGATTGGGTGGTCTCTTGCACCGGGACGGGGGCGGCGTCCACGGAGCCTGGGGTCTCAGGTGCCGGGCGGTAGGTCACCTTCATCAACACATTGCAGCCGGTGAGGTCGACACGGTCACTGCCGACCGGCGTCCCCTTGCGGGCCCTGCCGGTGTCGGTGGGCAGGTCGTCGGCCCGGAAGAGCTCCCAATTCACCCAACTCGGCGAGACGCCGTCACTGGATTGGCCGTCCGTGGTGCCTTCGAAGTCGAGCACGAGTTTATGGTTGACGGGGATGTCCATCTCCCAGACGGCCTCGCTCTTGTAGGTATCCAGGAGCGCGATGGTGGTCGGCTGGTTCACCGTGCTGACAAAGACGTGCTTGTCTTTGGCGGCGCAGCCCAAGGCCGAAAGGGTCAACGTCAGGGCCAATATAAGGGTCAGAGCACGCGGGAAGCTGGGCATCGGTCGGATCCTTTCGATCAATTTCAAGCCGGTCGGGCACCGGGCCCGGTCGGGACAAGGCTATACGATAAACCGGTAACACGGATCAAGCCAGCGCGGGTAGCGGCTGGCCCCGTCGATCCGGTGTTTCCGAGCACCCTTCATGCCCGCGTGCAGGGGCAAATAGCCAGGCACAGAGATCAGAATTTCTCGCGGTACTGCGACGGGCTGACCCCCACCATCCGATGGAACGTGGCGGTGAAGTGCCCGTGGCTTGAGAATCCAGAGAGGATCGAGACCTGCCCGATCTGCTCGCGAGAGGCCCGCAGCAGCCATTTGGCGTGCTGGAGCTGAGTCCGCAGCAGGAAGTGCTTGGGGCTGATTTTCGCGTGGCGTGAGAACAAACGGTGGAAGTGGAACGGGCTGGTCTCCACGTATTCGGCCAACTCGGTCAGTCCCGGGGTATCGACAAGATTGTCACTTAGGTACCCCATCGCCAAGGCCGTGCGTTCATCCTCGACCAGGCCCACCGCCGGGAGGTCATCCTTCCCGGACTTGCGTAGCTCGACATACACATGCCGACGATCGATCCCCCGGCCGCCGCGTCCACGGTAGAAACGGACCCAGGTCGCCTGGCCACCCAGGTTTAACGTGACCTCGTGCAGGTCCTGATCCACCAACTCCTCCCAACGCTGCTCGGCGACGGACTGAAGCTGGTCCGCCAGGCCGGAAAACACCTTGGGGGATTTGAGGAACAGCGCCTCGGTGCGCGGGTCGGCATGGATCAGGCGGTTGTCATCACCCAATAGCACCCGGCCCAGGTCAGGCTCCCCGGTGTGGTTGAACTGGGAGCGGACCATGCTCAACGCCAGATCGCATCGGGTCAGCTCGGTATCTGAAAACGCCTTTGCCTTTCGGCTAAGCGCCAGGTACCAGGAACGATTTACGCCGGTGACCTCGGGCTGCACGAACACCGCTGCGTGCCTTGAGGCGGGTAACGCGGGGCCCTTGGTCTTGGTGGTTTTTCCGGTTGCCACGGCCTTGCGGCGTGCATCACGGAACAGCGGGTCGGACTTATGCCCCGTCAGGCACCATTGCGCAACATCGGCGCTTTTGGCTCCCTGAACCGCAAGCCATTCGTCAGCCCCGGGTTTGCGTGGATCAATCACCCCCAAGATCACGCCATCGATCCCCAAGTCACGCTTGAGATGATCGGTATAGGCGCTGGGCCCCTCCCGCCAAGGTACGATTGCCCCGGAGGAAGCGTCCGCTGAATGCGTTTTCACCTTATTATTCCTTATGCCAGATTTTTCTGTGCGCAGTTATAGCACCATCAACTCGATCACAAAGGTTTCCCCACAAGAAAATGCCACCCCCCCGGTGTAATCACACGATAGCTTCATAATACCAGCAAGACAACTATCGACTTACACCGCTGACGCACTCGACCCTGCGTCGCCGGCCGGCTGCTCGATACGCCAACGTAAACTGTTTGTATTACAGTCGATATGAGCCATAAAGAATCGTTTTCGGTAACGCCAGAAAAGCGGCCAGATCACCTCCCGGTCCGTCTGTGGGATCGACAGGCCTGATAGAGCGTCTGGCTCGTGCCATTCAAGTCGGCCCTCATCGATGGCCCCGGGTTCGACCACGACTGGGTGGGTCACCTCATAGAGGTACATCAGCCAATGACAACTGTCCTCGTATGCGCATTCGGACACGATCCCCGTCAAATGAAGATCCTGCGCGGTGACCGTCAACCCGGTCTCCTCGTGGATCTCACGGACCGCACAGGTAGTCGGGCTCTCGCCGAGCGACTGCTCGAGCTTGCCGCCGACCGGTGAGTACAGGTCCTGGTTGGGCGGGCGCACCCGGTGCAGCAGCAGCAACCGACCCGCTTCATCAAACAGGTAGCACAACACAGCGATCTTGTATGGCAGGAGGTCTGACAAACCGGGGGGCCTTACCTTGAAATTAGAATTCGTTGGAGCGAACCGACTCTATTCACTGTCGGGAACCGTCGTGGGGTCCGGGCGGTAAAGCCTGGTGTCCAAGGCCCAAATCTTTTCGGTGAAGTCGCCTCCGAGGTCGGCCGGCTTGCCGCTATCGCCACGGGCTGCGGTGACCGCC
>JAJDCT010000447.1 GCA_029260695.1 Phycisphaeraceae bacterium | reverse complement strand
GGCTTCCTAAGACCCTTATTTAACCGTGGCGTTGGGCATTGCGGCGGTGTTGTGAGCAGAGACAGCCATCGCGGCGTGCCAAGTGCCTTCGTATGAATCAATATAAAAAAACAACCCCGCTTGCTAGGCTGGGTTGTTTTTAAGTGGGCGATATAGGACTCGAACCTACGACCTCACGGGTGTGATCCGTGCGCTCTAGCCAACTGAGCTAATCGCCCGGTGTTTCCGGGTAATCCGGGGGTGAGGCATGTGGCCCACCGGGGTAAACAATACCCGAAACCGGGTTTAGGTCAAGTAAGAGGCGGGGGGATTGGGCAGGCAATCCCGATGTCGTAAGCGGTTACGGCTGGGGTTTAGGTGTAACCCAGTTGTGCGGGGAGGTCGCCGGCGGCCTGGTTGTAGGTTGCGAGGTTGGAATCGTCGAAATGGTTTTGCCAGTCGCCGACGACACCCTTGCGGAAGAAGGAGGACTTGTCTTCTTCGCCCCGGGTTCGGCCTTGGGTGAGGGTCTGGAAGCTTCCGGCGGTGAGGCAGGCGTCGATGGAGGTTTCGCTGTCGTCCATGCCCAGGAAGCTCAGGAGTTTCTGGGTGTGCCCGGCGGGGTCCTGGTGCAGGTCTTCGTAGCGCAGTTCGTGGTAGCGGTCGGGGTGCTGCTGGGCGAAGCGGTGTGCGTGTTGGATGTAGGGGAGCCAGTGTTGTTTGACGGTGTATTGGATGTAGGTGTTGAGGTCTGGGAAGCGTTTGGTGAATTCGGGTCCGGCCTTGCGTTGGTTGTGGAACCATCCGGAGACGCAGACATCACGGCCATCGCGGGTGATGTGGATGAACCTGGCGTTTGGGAAGCAGTCTGCCAGGGGACTCATGCACAGGGCGTTTTCGGGCGTTTTTTCGCCGATGGCCAGGACGTCGGTTTCGCCGACCCAGCGTGCGAAGCTCAGTCCGACGGCGGTGCGAAGGAGTTCTTTGAGGTCGGCATCGGTGAAGAGGCCTTGCTGCCCGGCTTTTTGTCGCTGGTTGTAGGCCTGGATGGCTTGTTGTAGCAGGGGCATGAGGACGGGTCCGAAGTAGCCCTCGCCGTGGCAGCGTATGTCGGGGTGGCCGTCGAGCATGCGTTGGACCCAGGTGGTCCCGGACTTCTGGCAGCCGACAATGAAGAAGAGCTGTTTGTTGAGCAGCTGGTCGATGCGCTGAAGCGTGGAGGGTTTTGCGGGTGTGATGGTGGCGGTCATGCGTGAGTGCCTTGTCACGTTGTGTGTCTAAAACGTGTTGTGGTTAAGTCGATTTTGGGCCGGTTGCTGTTGATTGCATTTTTGGCAACTGTCCACGGAATCTCCCGGCGGAGCCGGGGGCTGAGGGGCAGGTGGTATCGCGGTCGATTTACTTTGGCACCATGTCCGCCGTGGTTTGTGTGGTCTGCCGTGGCGCGGGCCTGCCCAGGCACTCGCGGTAATCGGGGCTGTCTTTATGCAGGAAGAGTATGTCGATGACGCGGTCGATGTAGTCGAGGTCGTCTGTGTTGAACAGCTCTTTCTTGTCTCTGCCGGCGCTGCGGACCTTGAACGTTTCGGGTCGGTTCGGATCGGTGGGCGCGATGACGGAGCCGGCGTATTGGGGTGTGATGGACAGGCGTTTCATGTTTTCGAAGCTTGACTCTTGTATTACCTGATCGATCATCGATTCGTCGACATTCAATCCAAGCGCCTCGATCATACGGCGGAGCTGTGGCTGAGGATCACGGGTGAATTCTTCATAGGAAAAGAGGTGGCAGGTTTTCAGGGTCGCGCGTAGCACTTCGAATTGGTTGTAGAAGCTGACGATCTTGGCGGCGCCGTAGCGAGGGTCGCGGACGAACTGCGAGGGGGAGCCGGTGAAGACTTTGATGCGGTCGCGTGCCTGGAAGTAGGCGCTGGCGAGGGTTGCCTGGAAGTTTCGGGTCAGAACCAGCCAGGGGGCTTGCTTGAGCGTGTCGTCGAAATCCCATGGCCCGATCGACCAGTAGGGCCGCTGAGCGATCATGGCGCCGGATATGTGTGTCCACTCGATGGGGTGGACCAATTTAAGCTGTTTCTCGGCGTCGAAGACGTTGGGGCAGCTGAGCTTGAAGGTCTTGCAGAGGTAGCTGTCGACCATGAACCTGATCCAGGTTCGGCCGGATTTGGGGTAGGAAAGCATGACCTGCATGAACGTGTTCCGCGAGGTTGTATGGCCTCATGACGGGTGAGGGCAATCGGCCGAGTGAGATCGGGGTCGTGAAAAGCACCTGCCGATGCGCATCGCAGCCTCGGTTAGTCCGCACCCATGCGGTTGGCGATCATGAAGCTGCCGCCGTGGGCCTCGAGGCGGGGGTAGATGGTCAGTGTGAAGTTCATCTGCTGGCAGAGCTCAGCGAGCTTGGTCGTGCGGTAGGGGTTTTTGGCGTGGAAAAGCGGCATGCGCAGGATGACCGACCGTCTGGCTGCGGAGAAGACCTTGACCATGCTCATCCATTTGTCTTCCCGCTTGAGATGTTGGAAGACGCCCAGGAACAGGACCACGTCGTAGGACTGTATTTCCAATTCGAGGGTCGTGACCGAGCCGGCCTCGAAGCTGATGTTTTTGATCCCCCGGTCGTTCGCGATCTGCTTGGCGGCCTCGACCCGTTGAGGTCTCAATTCCACGCCCCGGATATGCTTGACTTGCGGTGCGATTTCCATGGTGATCAAACCCTCGGCACAGCCCAGGTCGATCACCTCGTCATCGGGCTTAAACGATGTATATTTCTGGACTTCTGGAAGCCTATAGCCTAGATCCCATACCCCATCGGCCCCTTCGATCTGGTCGAGGTTGCTGTAGTAATAATTGGGTTCGGTGGCGGACAGTGGGGCGGTGGTAGGCGGCATGGCTCGGCTCCGTCGGGGGCGTCTGCGGGTCGTGTGATGGGCCGATAA
>JAJDCT010000446.1 GCA_029260695.1 Phycisphaeraceae bacterium | reverse complement strand
GCGACCGGCTTGGCTGCGTGGTGGATCATCAGCCCCGTGTTCCGGCATAGCCGGGTGAACCAGCCCATCTGACTACTCCAGTGTGTCCAGCACCTTCTGGAAGTTGTCTGCGGTGATGTTCTCGTGGAGCTTGTGGTTGACAAGGGCGCACGGCGCGGTGCCGCAGGAGCCCAGGCACTCGACGCCCATGAGGGTGAACTTCCCGTCGTCGGTGGTTTCGCCGACCTCGATGCCCAGGTGTCCTTTAATTTTTTCGATCAGGTCCGGCTGCCCCAGCAACTCGCAGCTAAGGGATTGGCAGACCCAGATGACGTATCTGCCGTGGGGCTTAAGCCAGTATTCTTCGTAGAAGGTCGCGGTATCCAGGACGTGGCTAGCGGTGAGCCCCAGGAAGTCTGCGATCTCTTCGATGGCCTGATGGGGGAGCCAGCCGTGTGTGTCCTGAACCAGGTGCAGGGCGGGCATGGTGGCGGCCATGCGCGTGTCGTAGCGTGGAATGACCTCTTCCTCGAGCTGCTTCATGAGCGCGATGGTGAGGTAGGGCTCGTCCCTGCGGTCGATCTGTATGGTGGCAGAGTTTTTGGCGATCCAGGCCATGGGTTGGTTCCTGCGGTCAAAGCGGCGATACCTCGCCAAGCTATTAGTCAGCGGTCCAGTTCGGCGGCGATGATGTTCAG
The DNA here is from genome assembly GCA_029260695.1 of Phycisphaeraceae bacterium. Taxonomy (GTDB): domain Bacteria; phylum Planctomycetota; class Phycisphaerae; order Phycisphaerales; family Phycisphaeraceae; genus JAJRRS01. Next base: position 2,786 of record JAJDCT010000446.1, on the reverse strand, counting down.
GCTCCCCAAAATCGCCACGGCGTCTGCCAGGAGGTGCCCCTCCATGAGCTTGGCGAAGACCTGGTAGTTGATGTACGAAGGCGGCCTGCATCGGGCACGCCAAGGTCGCGGCCCGCCGTCACTGACGATGAAGAAGCCCAACTCACCGTTGGCGGTTTCATTGGCGGCATACACCTCGGCGACCGGCGCTTCCCATCCGCGGTTGGTCATGACGATCTCAAAGTGCTGGATCAGCCCCTCGATGGAGCCGTAGACCTCGGCCTTGCTGGGCTTGACGGCCTTGCCATCGGAGTCCACGTTCATCGGCCCGCCTGGGATGTCGTCGATCAACTGCTCGATGATACTGATCGACTGCTCGACCTCTTCGAGGCGGACCAGGTAGCGTGCGAAGGTGTCGCCGGCGGTCGCGATGGGGACTTTGAATTTCACAGCCTTGGCACCCATGCCGTCCCAGTTGTCCTGGTAGCAGAGGTAGGGTTCGTCTTTACGGAGGTCGCGCTTGACCCCGGCGGCGCGGGCGATCGGGCCGGAGAGACTCCATGCGATCGCGTCTTCTGGGGTGATCTCACCGACGCCTTCGGTGCGGTCACGGAAGATGCGGTTGTTGGTCAGGAGCGTGCGGATGTCGTTGATCGCGGGGGGGAGCTGGTCGAAGATGAAGTTCTTGACCATTTTTACGAACACGGCCTGGTCGGGCAGCTCCTGCATGGTGCCGCCGACGCGGGTGTAGTCCGGGTGGAAGCGCTGCCCGGAGATGTAGTCCATGATGTCGTAGATGCGTTCGCGCTGGTTGAAGCCGTAGAGGAACCCGGTGAAGGCGCCTAAGTCGATCGCGGCGGCGCCGATGCACAGCAGGTGGTCCTGAATCCGGCCGAGTTCGGCGAGGATGGTGCGTAGGGCTTTGCAGCGTGGTGTCAGGTCGATGCCGAACAGTTTTTCGACGGCCGTGTGCCAGGCGATGTCGTTGCTGATCGGTGAGATGTAGTTCATCCGGCTGACGATGGTGACGTACTGGTTGTAGTCCAGCACCTCGCCGAGTTTTTCGAAGCCGGAGTGGAGGTACCCGATGTGGGGGTTGACCCTTGCGACGCGTTCGCCGTCGAGTTCCATGACCAGGCGGAGGGTGGTGTGCGTCGATGGGTGCTGGGGGCCGAAGTTGAGCATCCAACGGTCGCCCTTGAGCTCCTCGGGTTTGAGGTAGGGCGTGGTCTCAACGTCGAGGTCAATGGGCTTGAGGTCGTAGGGCATCGGGTCCGAGGGTCCGTGGTTTTCTTGTGGGCCGCCATGAGCCTTGTTGGCTTCGTAGGTTCGGATTGTAATCACGATCGGCCCCACAGCCAACCGGCGAGGTGGTTTGCGGCTCGATTGTGGAGATCGGGCTAAACTAAGGCTGTGCAAGCGCCTAAACCATCTGAGACTGAGACGAGCCAGCGGGTGCTGGCGTTGGCCTATGGGCTGGGCTTTGGGCTGGTCGGGATTGCTTTGGCGAAGCCCAGTGGGCACGGCGAAGAGGTGAGGCGGTGGATCGCCGAGGGGCGTCACGGGGAGATGGGCTATCTCGAAAACCACCTGGAAACCCGGCTGGACCCCGGCAAGCTGCTGGCGGGTGCCCGGTCGGTCATCTGTGTCGCCGACTTCTACCCGGCGGACACCCCCCACGAACCACGGGGCCCGGTCCCCCACGGACGGATCGCCCGGTACGCCTACGGAGACGACTACCACAAGACCATGAAGAAGCGCCTGCACGAACTGGCCGACACGCTGGCGCTGGAACATCCCGGAGAACGGTTCCGCAGCACGGTGGACACCGCCCCGATCCTCGAACGCGAACACGCCGCCATGGCGGGGCTGGGCTGGATCGGCAAGCACACGCTGCTGATCCACCCGCAACTCGGGTCGTACATGCTGCTGGGCACGGTGGTCACGACGCTGAAACTGACGACGACGCAAAACGCCGGGTATCCTGCGCCAGCCGTGCCCCCCACCGATCACTGCGGGACGTGTACCCGGTGCATCGACGCCTGCCCGACAAATTGCATCAGCACGGCCGGGCCACGCTCAGTCGATGCGACCCGCTGCATCAGCTACCTGACACTGGAACACCGCAGCGAGATCGACCCGGAGTTGCAGCCCTTGATCGGTGACTGGATCGCCGGGTGTGATGTGTGCCAGGAAGTCTGCCCGCATAACAGGGGGCAAGAGCCGGTGCGTGACATCCCCCCTACTCACGCGGCCTACACACCCCGGACCCCGGCACCGGGCCTTGGCTTGATGGAGATATTGGATTGGTCAGAAAACGACCGCCGAGCCGTGTTTAAAGGTTCGGCCCTGAAACGGATCAAGCTGGGCATGATGAAACGCAACGCCCTGATCGCGGCGGGGAATTATCTCGCAGTGAACGAGGACCACGAGATGCGCCGACGTGTGATTCAGATTGCGGCGGATGAGGTCGAGCCCGAATTGGTGCGGGTCACGGCGAAGCAGGTGCTTGATCGGCTTGGGCACGGTACCGGTCCCGACGCTCCATAAACCCGCGCAAAGCCTCGGGGGACAGCTTCAACTCTTCCGCTCGACGGATCACGTCCTCTGCTACGTCCACCGCCTCGCTGGCCTGCCCTGAATCGAACAGGACCGCGCTGAGGTTCTGATACGCGGACACCAAGCCGGGGTCCGCATGTACCGCTTCCCTGAAAGACGCGGCCGCCTGGTCGAACTCCTTACGCACCACATGAAGCAGGCCGAGGTACTCATAAGCGCGGGCGTAGCGGTGGTCCAACCGGATGGCT
>JAJDCT010000445.1 GCA_029260695.1 Phycisphaeraceae bacterium | reverse complement strand
GCGCGGGGCGGGTGCTGATCGACGGGACCGACACCGCCGGGGTGAACCTCAAGGCGTTTCGGCGTCAGCTCGCTGTGGTGCCGCAGCAGAGCGTTCTGTTCGAGGGCACGATCGCCGACAACATCGCCTACGGTCAACTCGATGCCAAGCGGGACGACATTGAAGCGGCATCCAAAGCCGCCTTCGCGCACGAGTTTGTCAGCACGCTCCAGGAAGGCTACGACACCCTGCTGGGTGAGGGCGGGTCGGGGCTGTCAGGCGGGCAGAAGCAGCGGCTCTGCATCGCCCGGGCCATCCTGCGTGACCCTGCTATCTTGATCCTCGACGAGGCGACCAGCCAGATCGATGCCGATTCGGAGGCTAAGATCAACCGGGCATTGGATGCCTTCCGCACCGGACGGACCACGTTCATCATCGCGCATCGGCTCAGTACCGTGGTCGACTGCGACATGATCGTCGTGATGGATACGGGGAAGATCGTCGACCGCGGGACCCACGCCGAATTGCTTGATCGCTGCGAGGTCTACCAGACACTGACCCACACGCAGCTACAGCCGGCACAGGCGTAGACCAGTATGACCGGTTCAGGATATGTGTACGGGGCTTCACCATGTTTAGACGCGCATTCACACTGATCGAACTGCTGGTCGTCATCAGTATCATTGCAGTGCTGGTGGGCATCCTGCTGCCGGCGTTGAGTTCGGCCCGCAAGAGCGCATTGCTCGTCACCTGCGGGCAGAACATCCGACAGATCGGGATCGGCATCATTTCCTACACCGGGGACAACAACGGTCACATCCCGAACAATCCGCTGACGTTCGCCCCGCCGTTCTGGTTCGGCAACGACGTCGCCAACAACATGATGTTCAGCTTCTCACACACCCCGCCCGATCTCGTGGGGCACGGCCTGGTCCTCAATGGCTACCTCGACGACGAGCGTGCGATGTTTTGCCCGGATGACGACTCGGCCGACCCGGTCGAGGAACTCGAAAATATCCGCCGCAAGACAGACAACGCATTCAGCTCATACCTCTACCGACAACTCGACCGCACCGAGGACAGCCGGATCGATTCACTGGGCGAAAGTACTGACGGCGTGCGGGTTGCCGCGTTGCTGCTCGACATGAACTTTCTGGTCCCCGGCGACAATTTCCGTACCAACCACGGGAACCAGGCCGTCAACATCTTCTACATCGACGGCCATGTGGCACGGCATACCAACTCGTCCAACCAAGCCGATGGGGTATTTTCTATAGCAAACTTATCCGACTTCTTCGGCCGGCTAGACCAGATACTCGTCAACGCCGACTATACCCTGATCGGCGACCCGGTAGATGCTCCGACAGCTTCACCGTAAGGAAGGGCCGTAGTTAGGCACAAGCCCCGGAGGCCCGATGGCAAACCAATACGTCCAGAAGCTCACCGCAATGATCGCCCGGGTAAAGCCGGCGGTGCCCCGCGGCAAGCCTATCGAAGTCAAGCCCTTCTTCGGCGGCGCAGCTGGCTACCTCGACGGGCACATCTTCATCTCACTGACCAAGGTTGGCCTGGCGCTAAAGCTCAGCGACGATGACCGGCAGCGGCTTTTCAAGGCCGGGGACGCCAAGCCAATGCGCTACTTCCCCAAGGCCCCGATCAAGAAGCAGTACGCCTTGATGTCGGATGTCTACTTAGCAGGTCCCAAACGCATCAAGCCTTGGATAGAGAAGAGCGCCGTTCATGTGGCGTCGACTATCGACGGGTTATGAACTTGTAGCCAACGCGTCCGGCGGTGCTGGTCGGTGAGGGTGATCCGATTAGCGAGCTCGGGGTCACGCTCAAATACTCCGCGGACCTTCATCGGGTGGTTGCACTGACCCGAGCGGTGCAGCAGCACGACGTCGCGCGGCAGGTCGGTGGGGCTGGCGTCGGCGATCATGCGCACCGCCTGGAAACTCTGCTCGTTAGACAGGTGCCCGGAGTCGGACATGTTCCGGCTGTTGACCCAGCTTGGGCGCGGGCTGGTGGCGGTCATCTGCTCGTCGTAGTTGCTCTCGATACACAACAGGTCGACGCCGGCCATATGCTCGATGAGTGCCTGCGGCGCGTGCCCCAGGTCCGTCGCGTACCCGATGCTCCCAGCGTGCGTATCGAAGCGGTATCCGATCGTGCCCTGTTTGTCGTGACGTAGCCGGACGGTCGAGGCGTTCACACCGGGCATCGGCTCGAAGGGCGTTGAATCAAATGACTGCGCCAGCCCCGCGTCACGCAGCTCGGCCCCGCCTGGGATGCGCATCAGGTCGGCGAAGTGCCCGCCGTGGACGAAGATTGGGAGCCCCAACTTCAAAAGCGTGTTCGGCCAGGTCGTGCGGAAGTGGTCCTGATCCAGATGGGTCAGGCAGATACCCTGGAGGCTGTTCAATGATAGACCCGCCTCCCCGAGCCGCTTATCGGTCGCTCGAGGTCCGAACCCCGCGTCGACAAGTAACGCTGTTTCTCCCAGCCTGATGACGGATGCGTTCCCCCCGCTGCCGCTGCCTAACACGCATACACCCAGCGTCCCACACGAGTTACCCGTGGGCCGAGGCATCCTTTTGGGCCGTGCAGAAATCAGGGACGATTGGCGTGGGGAAATGAACAACGGCATCTGATGGGTCTGCTTATCGGACATCCGTGTTTCCGCTTGTGATTACCGTAATTATCCCTATAATCAGCATCCTCGCCTGAAGTAAGACCCTGGTCAACCGATTATTATTAGGAAGCCTGCCGGATGTATTGGACGCTTGTATAAGGTCCGAATATCTAAATTGGGCGGATATCGGTAGAACACGGCGACTTGACCGGCGGAAGGACATCGATACGGGACCGGCAGACGATCCAGTGTTGATACCGAAGCGGCTTAGCCGAAACTAATATCAGGGGTATTGAATGCGGAAGATGTTGTGCGGAGTATGTCTGTTGGGCGTGGTGATCGGCTTGGCCGGTTGCAGTTCCGCGCGAAGTCCGCATGTGGTGATCGCTCCGTCATATTCATATGTCCA
>JAJDCT010000444.1 GCA_029260695.1 Phycisphaeraceae bacterium | reverse complement strand
TACGCCGGACTGGTCTATCCTTCTGGCTTCGGTGCCCTGGTGATCCAATCGAACACCCAATGAACCGGGCGGATGCTGGACCGTGTGGCGTAACTTGACCGGGCCGGCCTTGAACCTCGCAGCACCCGAACCAAACAGAGGTTCGTTATCAAAAGTAACCATGGTGTATCCCGTGAGTTAAAAACCCAGATCCGATCAAGCTCGGGCAAAGTGAATCGTGCCCAATGAGAGACGCCGATCGGCCAGCCCGTCACCATCGGTATCCAATGACAACGTCGCACCTGCACACGCTTGGCGAAATCGCCTTCGGTATTCACCCGCTTTCATCAGCAATGTGTCGTTGTCACCGACCAGGGACGCTGCGCCCGAGTAAACCAGCTCAAGTGTGCCCAGCGCCTCAACGCGTGCCATCAGCGATACCGAAAGAACCGTTGACTCTGTCAATTCGGAGCCGAGGTCGTCAGGATTGATGCCAATGAGCCGCAGCAGCCCGTCATGCACCAGCTCGGCCTGAGGAGAAAAAGTTTGCGCCAGCACATCCAGCCCGACACCATCACCGCCCGGAATCCCCGGATCGGTTGTGTGTGATCGAGGCAGAGAGACCGTCAACGTATTCGCATCTGTCCTTGTTAGAACCTCGTGCGCCACACCGCCCACCAGAACCACCGCCCCAGCATCGACCTGGGCAGATAAAAAATCAGCGGCCACACTGGTCAACGTATTCCCGCTGACGGATCCATCGGTTACGCTCAACCTCCTCTGGGCGGCGAAGGGCACATCCTCAAACACCGCGGGTTCGATCGCAAGCAAGTCTCGGTCGGTAGAGAAGTTCATATAAAGTCCAGTTGCAAATTTCGTGGGTCACTAAATGGTGCCGGAGCCTGTCACGCCTCCGGCCCATGGGGCTGTGTGTCAAACCAGAACAGTCCGTGTCTCCTAGCCATCTGATACGGACCGGCCTTCGTTACATTTAGCTGGTGGAGAGGCCTCGGATAATCCCATGCCCCAGTTCATTCCGCAGTTCGACGGTGTACTCACCGATCACCTGCCCGGACTCGCTGTCGCCCGTAGAAGCCAGCTTCTTGAATCCAAAGCTCCGTCCGGTCAACGGCAGGGCGTCGATACGCGATGAGTCCAGCAATAACACGGTGTCCTGTGGAACCCACCGAGACAGGACCACCCTACAAACACCGAAGTCTGATTCATAAGTACTAACCAGGTCGCGGAAACGAGTCGAGCTCTCGTCATACCCTCGGCCACTGGTGATGAAACTGTTGATGCGGCGCTTCTGGAATCCGCCAACCAAAATGGTATCGATCGAGCCCGAGGACTGGTCCCAGATCAATCGCAACGCCGTGTTGATCTGGTCCTCCGTCAGCTGGTCCGTCCCAACGCCAGTGCCAGACGGGAATCCGCCGGCCCCATTCGCGAAGACGTTTGTCTGGATATACGGGATGATCCCCTGCATCGTCCGCCGCATTGATGCGCCCCCCTCCGGGTTGGTGGACGCAGCCACGCCGTTGATGACGCAGTTCTCCAAGTCACGGATGAGCTCTCGCAGTCGCTCTTGCTTCTGGTAGTCCAACTCATCCGAAAGGCCGATCTGCTTCGATGCGACCTGCGACCCAGACACTTCGACCGATGAGGTAAATATCTGAGTATAGTTTGATCGACGCACACGGCTGGTAAACCTTGCGGCAGGCGCATCGTCGCCTTCCAACGCCGCGTTACCCAAAATTCGGATCGATGAGTCGTCTACAAGATTTTCAGCAACCGTCCCCCCGTAGCCACGAACCACGGTCAAGTCGTTGCCAGATATGCCCGTGACAAACATCACTTCTCTGGACGTGACGACCTGAATCTGATCGCCAACTTTAAACCGGTTGCCGTTGCCGACCGTGAAAGTCGTATCGGCCAACGGGGCCGAGATAAGAGGGTCTTGGATGCTGTCCGTGTTTGGTAGGAGCGAATCTTCGAGCCATTCGTGAACCGTGCTGGTTGCAGACCGCTGCGGGTCACCCAAATGGTTCAAAAGAGGCGTCTCGAAAGGGCTGACAATACTGATGATATCTGAGACATCTTCAACGAGTTCCGGGAGGCTAGATCCCGCAGAGTAGGTGGCTTTACCGGTAAATGGCATGATGTGTATCCTTGTGGTTTTAACTGTTCAATTGTGAAAAAGGTGCTGATAATCCGGGTCGACCCGTCGGCCTCAATGCTGGCGACGTAGTCTCAGATAGCGCAGCAGGTCTCGGCGATCTCCGGTTTTGGTCGCTTGCTCAGCGGCCTCCTCGGCCGGGTCGTGGCCTTCATGATTCAAGCTCGGGGCCATCGCGGAGATACCATGAGGCTCCTTGTGACGGAACAAATAGGGCTTATGACGTTTCAGATCATTGACCGCGAGTTCGACCTCGGGATCGTCCATCTGGGCCACAGCCTGCTCGGTTAGCAACCGCGCGGTTTCCAAATCTATCGCGTCGGCTTCCGTAAGCAACGCGTCGACCTTCTGTCGGCGTTCAAGACCCACGATGGTTTGATCGGCCTCGCTCAACTTTGCCCGCATGGTGCGGACCTCTTCGTTAAGATCTTCGAGCTGCTGCTCGGCGGTTTGTGCGCGCTTGCGGTAGCGGATCGCTTCACTCACAGGCACAAGTTTGTCCGCACCGGGTACCGGATCAGCACTGCCGTGATCCGCTAGGTCTGTCTTGGGTTGTGTCTCAATCATCAGGCTGTCGGCCATGTCTATGTTCCCATCTAGAAAAATTTCGTGGGCTTCTGCCCGAAGTGTGTTTGTTCAGTTAGGTAAACCAACAGCTAGGCCTCGACCTGGTCGGCGTAGCCCAATTCCGTTAAGACCTGACGGCGCGGGACACCGGCTTCGATCTTCAACAGAGAATTCCGCAGAAGCTCTGAATCGGTATCCGGCAGCGGCTCGGCCCAATCCAGACGTACCCCACGCTCTTCGGGACTATTCGGAAATAGTCCGTACACGTCAGCCGCGTGAAGCAGCAGTTCGCAGACACGCTCGATCCCATCGCCATAGTTAAGACGCTTTTTTTCAACCTTGGCAAGAAGGCCCATCAAAACAATCCGAAGCGCATTTTGACTGGTTAGGTTGCCGACCCTCGCACGCAGCAGACCTGTAGCCAGCGGACTAACCGCACTGGTCTTGTCCATCGCTTCACGGATCTCGTTGATATGAGCTTCTTCGGAGGGGTTGTGACCATCACCACCGAACTCGGTGATTGAGGCATCGGGGTTGTCCGTAGCCCACATCTGGCCGGGCCCGACCGGGCGTTCTGTAAATTGCTCAATCCCCTTGCCAAGGTACATCTTAAAAGACTGAAACGTCACCCGATTGGCACGATCCGACAGACGCGTATTCAACTCGTCCTGCAGAGGGATCAATGGCTCAACCTCACTTTGCCCCTCGTAGAAGAAGGGCTGAGACAGGTTTTGAATATGCACCACGGGGATGCGCCCCAGCCGGTTGATCTCTTGATGCACAAGCTTGCGACCGTTGCCCAGTGATCCCGGCTGCCCGACAAAGTTCTGGACTGTTTGCGAGGTCCAGACCTGGGTATGTTCGACGACCGACCGTTGCCTACGCCCTTGCCCACCAAGAACACGGTTACGAACCCTGGTTAAAAAATGATTTTGTTCGACCTGTGATGTCCTTCGGTGGAAATGCAGGGCGTAGGCGTCGAGTCGGCGATAATCTTGTGGGCTCAGCAGAGGAATGACCCGGGGCGCCTCGATCGTTTCCAATACAAACCGATCGGCAACGGATATTTCGTCACATGGTGGGGTGACATGTGTCTCGGCCACGCGCACCAGCACATCCACAAACCCGTAAACCGAGCCGAGAAGCCCCAGGTCCTGGAAAAATCTTTCCCCGCCATTCGCCTTGATTGCCCTGCGCAGGAATCGCTGGATCGTCTTTGCTCGGGCGGGATCCTTGGCCGTACTCTGGATCGATAACGGCTTGCCGAACATAAAATCAACCTGTGTGTGCATCCGCCAGGCGATGTCGTTCTCAATAACAATCTCTCGCCCCGCCTCTGCACCCCCAGTACCGGCAACTTTCGACTTGGTCAGTCTCAACGGCAGGCCGTCCTCTTGAGCAAGCCGCCCCCCCCTCCCATTGGTGCTGTGCTTCGTAGGATTCCGGTAGTAATCCCAGAGCCTGCGCAGCCGCGGTTCGCTGCAACTGCGATGTTCTTCGATGAGCGAGTCCAGCAAGTCTGGGGCAAGGGTGCTGTGGGGTTGATGATCGATCGTGTTGCTCATCGAAATATCACTCGCTGACTGGTTCTTGTCGCCTCGGAGGCCGTCATGGGCTTGGGCCAATGTGTCGGCCCTACACTTCTGGCCAACGCGACAACAATCAGCGCACAACAGCTGTAGAGGGACGGTCAATACGGGATTAGGTGGGATTGGGCGGGACTTGGCGGGAAGGGATTGCAGGGACAACACTTAACGCATTACGACCGGGCGATCGGCACAAAACCAAACAAAAGCCATACAAAAATTTGGTGGTGTACCAAATTCGTTTCGGCTTGTCGTTGCATCACTTAATTCAAGTGTTGCTCGCAATGTGCTGCTGTTGTGCGCTGATTGTTGTCGCGTTGGCCAGAAGTGTAGGGCCGACACATTGGCCCAAGCCATGGCGGCCTCCGAGGCGACAAGAACCAGTCAGCGAGTGATATTTCGATGAGCAACACGATCGATCATCAATCCCACAGCACCATTGCCCCAGACTTGCTGGACTCGCTCATCGAAGAACATC
>JAJDCT010000443.1 GCA_029260695.1 Phycisphaeraceae bacterium | reverse complement strand
TGCGGTGCAAGCGGGCATCCGGGTGGTGCACCCAAGGCTCGGCGTGGTCATCAGCCGTGACGGCGGGGCACTTAAGCAGATGCTGCCGGCGTTTCGGATGGGAGTGGGCGGGCCTTTGGGCAGCGGGGGGCAGTGGATGAGTTGGCTGGGAATAGACGACGTAGTCGGTGCGTTGCTGCATCTGATCGCCGATGGCTCGGTGTCGGGGCCTGTTAACTTTGTCTCACCCGAGCCCGTGACCAACAAGCAATTCACGCGGACGCTGGCGGGTGTGCTACACCGTCCGGCGGTGTTGCCTCTGCCTCGATTCGCTGCACGGTTGGCGTTTGGTGGGCTGGCGGACGAGGTGTTGTTCGCGAGTCAACGGGTTGAGCCGGGGGTTCTTCGACGTAGTGGTTACGGGTTTGTCAGGCCGGGGTTGGAGCAGGCGATACGGGTGGCGTTGGGGCGGTAGGGCTCTGGCTATTATTGCCTGTGACCCGACGGAAGCCGGCAGACGCGGGCATCCATGATCTTTTGATACGGATTCCGCTTAATTCTTGGGCGACAATTTTCCCCTCAGCGCCCGGCTTTGCCGGGGGATTGGCCGTGATGATGGGCACGGGTTTTAATCGTGATCCGTATGAGGTGTTACTTAGAAGCCGCGTGTGTGACGCTGTCAGTCGGGGAACTTAAAGTGAGCTGTGGCGCGTGCACCGCGCAGGGACCAGAGCGAGCCGATCGTGCAGATGATCAGGAAAGGCGCGACGGCGACGATCATCGCGGAGGCCGCGGTGCTGGCAGCGCCGAACAGGTAGACCGCGCCGAGCCCTATCGCTGGGCCAACGAAAAACCCGGAGCCGATCAGACTTTCGTGATCGCCCCCGGCTTCAACGGCGGCGTTCTTCATGACCATCGCGTAGTACAGCGCGGCGTAGTAGGTCATTCCACTGGCGACGCCGAACACGACTTCACCCAAGAGAACCAGGGGCAGGTGGTCGCTAATCAGCATCATCAGGAACCCGGCTGGCATGAGCGCGGCGGACCAGAGGAGCAGTGACATTCGGCCGTGCCACCCGACGTAGCGTTGGAGGATGACGAAGGTGACGAACCGTGCCAGGTCGATCAGCGAGACCATCGCGGTCGCGGGCCCGGGTGTGAAACCCAGCCTGTGCTTGAATATGAAAGGGAGCATCGGCGCGAGCAGGAACAGGAGCGTGAAGCTTGCGAACATCTGCCACCGGCTGGATAGCAGCAGCGACTGGATCCGAATCTTTTGGTCGAGGGTGGGTCGCGTGGGGTGGTCTGGTGGCAGGTGGATGGGGCGTGCGGGGAGGCGGATGATCAAGACGAGGACGCCCAGGTTCAGGAACGTTGGGAGCAGGAAGAGGCTGGGGGACCATGTCTCGATCAGTAGACCGCCCAGGGCCACGGCCGGGACCACCGAAGAGGACCATGCGATATTGAATTGCCCGACCGATGCGGCGGCCCGGCGTGGGGTCTGCCCGGCGCTGACATAACTCTCAACCACGGGCCATTTCGAGCCCGATGAGGCGCCCAGCAGGGTATTGAGTATGAACAAGGCCGATGTGCTTGGATCCATCGCCATCGCTAGATGCAGGACAATGTGAGCAACGATCAACAGGACCAGCCACTGCCGCTCGCCGAGTCTTCCTGCCGCCCGGTGGCTGATGAGTGCCCCGGCCACATACGCCGCGCCAAATAACAACGCCAACCAGAGGGTCTGGGATTGTGAGAATCCCAACTCATGTTCGGCGTAGAACATGACACCCCGCTCAACTATCGCGGAGACGAACGACTCGATAAAGGTGATGAGGATGATCAGGCGTAGCAAGCGGGTGTCCGTTGGGTGTGGGTTGGGGGGATGTAGGAATCCCCCGGTGGAGCGGGGGCTGAGGGACAGAAGGGGGGCTGCCCGTCGGGTTACATACGTTTTGACATGCTCCGGCGGATTTCGCGTTCGGCGTCGCGTTTCTTCATGTCCTGGCGTTTGTCGAACGCCTTCTTGCCGGTGCCTACCCCGATCTCGAGTTTGATCTTGCCGCGGACGAAGAACATCGCCAGGGGGACGAGGGTGACGCCCTTGCCGGCGATCTTGTCGTGGATGGTGCGTATCTCTCGCTTGCGGGCGAGGAGTTTGCGTGCGCGTTTGGGCTCGTGCTGGTGGTGAGGCCCGGCGTGGGTGTAGGGCGAGATCTCGACGTTGTGCAGCCAGAGTTCCAGCGTCGCTGACTCGACCATGGCAAAGCCCTCGGCGAGGGAGACCTGGCCGTTACGGATGGACTTGACCTCGCTGCCTTTGAGGACGATCCCGACCTCAAACTTGTCACCGATGTGGTAGTCGTGAAACGCCCGGCGGTTGGCGATCCGCGGGTTGAGGTTCTTAGGCTGGTTGGGCTTCTTTTTGGCCATGCTGGGGAGGATTGTAGTGGGGTTGGGGATTGGGGGTTGGGGATCAGGAGTTGGGGGAGCAAAGACAGGTGAATGGCATATTTCTAACCCCCAAACCCGAACCCCTACTTCCCCACACAGAAGGTAGCGAAGACTTTGCCGATGACGTCGTCTGGGGTGAGTTGGCCGCCGAGGGCCGCCAGGTCGTTGAGGGCATCGCGGAGGTGGCCGGCGATGAGTTCGACGTCGTTGATAGCTCGGGCGGATAGCTGGTTTGAAAGATGCGACCGGGCCTGGGTGAGTTGTTCCAGTGAGGCCCGCAGGGCTTGCTCGTGGCGGGGCTGCAGGGCGAGCATGTCGGCGCTGATACTGACAGGCAGGTCGCCTAGTCGATCTACGATCATGTCCTTGAGCGTGCTTAGGTTTTGGCCGGTGAGGGCGCTGACTTGGGTGGGGTGTGGGTCGCCTGAGGCTGGGGGGTGCGGCAGGTCGGCTTTGGTGTTGACGGCTAACGTGGGCTTGTGGGCTGGGGCGGTGGGTGTATCGGTCGTGGGGTCTGAGACGAGTACGACCAGGTCGGCTCGATCAATGGCGCTTTGTGCGGCGGCCTGGGTTTGTTTGTCTAGTGGTGTAAAAGGGCGTGCAACAGGGGAGTCGAGTCCGGCGATGTCGACGAGCATCAGCTCACGCGCTGTGCCGTCGTCCGCGGTGATCGTCATTGGTTCACGGAGGACGTCGCGTGTGGTGCCGGGCAGGGGATCGATCACGGCGCGTTGTCGGCCGAGCAGGGCGTTGAACAGTGTGCTCTTGCCGGCACTGGGAGCCCCCATCAAGACGACCCATGGCAGCGCTTCGATTTCTCCCCAGGATCGACTGTTGGAGAGCAACCCGGTCAGGCGTTTTTCGGTGCGTTTGAGGTGGGAATCGAGGTCGCCCGGCCCGATGGGTACGACGTCTTCCTGGTCGGTGAAGTCGATGCCGGCTTCGACCAGGGCGAGGCGTGTGCCCAGGTCGTCTACGAGTTCACGGGCGAACCCGCCGAGTTCGCCGTCGCAGAGGTGTTTGGCGGCTTTGAGTTGGCCGTCGCTGGTGGCGTTGATGGTGGCGGCGACGCCTTCGGCCTGGGTGAGGTCGAGTTTGCCGGCGAGGAAGGCGCGGAAGGTGAACTCGCCGGGCTCGGCGAGC
>JAJDCT010000442.1 GCA_029260695.1 Phycisphaeraceae bacterium | reverse complement strand
TGTCGCAGACGCCGGACAGCGTTGACTTGCTGGGCGTGAAGGCCGGGGTGCTTGTGATGCTCGGCCGGACCTCAGACGCGGTGGAAGCCTACCGGCGGGTGATAGAGCTATCACCGGAAGATGAAGCGGTGCAGGTGCGTTATGCACGGGCCCTGTCTGCGGATGGGAAGCGGCCCGAAGCCGAGGAAGTGCTGACGCAGTTAATGCAGGCGGGTGTTGCGGGCAGCGAGGCGGCACGGGCGGCCCTTCTTGAGACATACCAGGAACTTGGGCTGCACGAGCGCGTCGCCGCGATGGTTAACGCGTCGCTTGATAAGTTTGCGGTGGGTGAAGACGCGGCGTTGGACCGTGCGATGGGTAAATCGCTGATTGGGCAGGGGCGGCACACCGAGGCGCAGCAGCGGCTCGGGGGGGTCGCGGCGGGTTCTGCCTACTTCCCGTCGGCGCAGATTTTGTATGCTCAAAGCGAGGCCCAGGCCGGTGACATGCGGGCGGCCCTGTCTCGAATCTCGGGGCTGATCGGGGACACGGTGATGGTTCGGCGTGTGGTCCCGGTACTCCTGGGGCTAGAATTGGGTTCGTCAGATAACCGGTCGCTGCTGGTCCGGGCGGACAGCGAGATCGATGTCGATGCGCTGCCTTACGAGTTGGCGTTGCGCTGGATGGCGATGCGTTTGAAACTTGCGGACTTGCAGGGAGATTGGACGCTGGCGCAGGCCACGCTGGAGCGGGTGGCGGGTCTGGACGATGGTGATGACTCGGTGACGGCGCTGCGTGTGGTGTTGTTGTACCGTCAGGGCCAAGCCAAGGAGGCGGCGGGGTTGTTGCTGCAATCGCCCCGGCTGGAGGGCTCTGCGACGGGCTCGCTTCTTTCGTTCGCCTTGGATACCAAAGCCCCCGAGGCCGGCCGACAGCACCCGATGACGCAGGTCCTCCGGGCGCTTGTCAACGCAGATAAAGACGCGCTAGAGTCTGCGGTAACAGATTATTCCGGGGTCCGCACGTTGTTCACGGATGACGCGGTGGCGGGCTTGAGAAGCGGTGGTGCGGCGGGCGATTCAGTGCGGGCTTCGTGTAGAGACCTGGCGATGGCGACGGTTGCGATGGAGGGGCGGATGCCTAGCCTTGCCGAGGTGTTGTGTGGCTCTGCGATCGATAAGGCTCCTGGTAATTTACCTGCTTATGCGATGCTTGCAGCGGCCATGATCGAAAATGGTGAGGACATTTCGGCGTTGTCTGAGCGGGTCCGTGCCGTTGCGCCAGACAGCTCGCTTGGATTGATGTTGGATGCGATGCGGAATGTTTCGGCGGGGGATCATATCGGGGCCGTTTCGGTATTGCGTTCTCTGGTGCAGCGGCACCCTGAGAACCCGCACCTGGTGTATCAACTCGCACAGGAGATCAATTCGGCGGGCTTGGAGGACGAGGCGATCGGCGCGTTGACGCCGATCGCCGACGGTGAGGGTCCTTACCGGCTTGCGGCGATGAATGATCTGGCCTACTTGCTGGCTGAGCGGGGCGGAGATGACCTTGAGCAGGCGGTGGATCTGGCGCGGTCGGCGCTGCGAGCATTGCCGACGAGTCCGGCGGTCTTGGATACCGCGGGTTGGGTGGAGCATCGTCGTGGACGAGATAAGGCGGCGTTGACGTTGATGACTCAGGCGATCCCGTCTTTGTCCGATGTGCCCGAGGCCCACTACCACATCGGCGCGGTCTACAAGGCGCTTGGACAGGACCGCTGGGCCCGCCATCACCTTGAGCAGGCGGCGTCGGGGCCCGGCGAGGCGAAGGGTGTCAAGCAGGCGTCTGACCTGCTGGCTGAAATGGGTGTGAGCCCGGGTATTCAGTAGCAGGTGTGGGGGCGTCGAATTAATCTATCTTGACCCCACGGAAGACCGCAGCGGTATCGGTGGGGTTTGAGGGAGTTGGAGCTCCTCCCAAGTCATTTCTGGAATAGTTTTACTTCGGTGGTAGCGTTTCAGATAGAAGTCTGGTAACGATCTTACGGCTGGAGACGCGACAAGTCGCGTCGCTACCTGTGGTGGAGGTGCTATGCCTGAATCAAAAGTGTCCTGAATTTATCTGGGTGTGCGGGGGTTGCTGCTTGATGCGGCTTGGGGCATCAACTGGGTGGTGGGTTCGGTCAGAGTTAAAGGGATGGTCAGGTTGAATGTCGCGCCTTTGCCCGGTGAGCTGTCGAGAGTGATCTCGCCTTGCAGGAGGTCTGCGAGTTCCAGGCTGATGGTGAGTCCCAGGCCGGTGCCGCCGTGTTCTTTGGTGACGCCGGGGTCGAGTTGGACGAACTTCTCGAAGATGCGCTTCTGGTCTTCGTCGGGGATGCCGGGCCCGGAGTCGTGAACACTGATACGGATGTGGGTTGGGTCTGTTCCGTCGGACGGTACGCCCGCATTGGGGTTGTGGGTGAGGTGCGCTTCGACGGAGACGGTGCCTTGCGGCGGGGTGAATTTGACGGCGTTTGCGAGGAAGTTAAAGAGGATCTGTTGGAGCTTGCCGGCGTCGGTATGCACGGTCGGGAGGTTGGGCTGGTGCTTTTGCTTGAGCGTGATGCCGTGTTTTTCGGCGAGGGGTTTGATGAGGTTGAGCAGGCCTTCGAGGGTGTCAGAGATGCTGGCCGGGCCGACGCGCAGCTCCATGCGTCCGGCTTCGATCTTGGCGAGGTCGAGCAGGTCGTTAATCAGGTCCAGGAGGCGGCGGCTTGAGGTGATGATATTGGCGGCGTAGCGGCGGCGTTTTTCGTCTTTGGGGTCGTCCCGGCCGGCCAGGGCTTCGCCTAGGACTTCTGCGAACCCGATGATCGAGTTTAGGGGGGTCCGCAGCTCGTGTGAGACGTTGGCAAGGAATTCGCCTTTGATCTTGTTAGCTTCGTAGAGCGCGACGTTAGATTCGGCCAGCTCGCCGAGCTTGAGGTCCAGGCTCTTGTTGATGGAGCTGAGCTGGTCCTGGTTGCTCTTGAGGTTTTCGAGCATGGTGTTGAACATGTCCGAGAGGTTCTGGAACTCGTCGCCGGTGTTGATGTCCGAGCGTATGTTCATGTCGCCCTGAGAGACCTTGGCGGCGTAGCCGTGCAGGAGTCTGACCGGTGAGAGGATGATACGTGTGGTGATGAACCAGAAGGTCGCGATGGCGAGCAGGCCAGAGATCAGCCCGGCGGTGACGAGGTAGATGATGTTGAGGGTTCGCTGCTTGGGTGCGTCTTCATCGCGGAGGTGGATCAGCAGGACCATTTCCAGTGGGTCGGTGAGGGCAGAAGTGCCGACCGCGGGTTTGAATCCGCCGGCGAGGCCTCCTTGCACTCGGGCCAGGTCTGACTTTCGGATGGCGCGGGCGTAGCGGTAGTAGGTCTGCTTCTGTGCGTCCTGATCGGGTGTGAACAGCTCCCAGCTAGCGGGGCGGGTCTGGAACAACTCGACGGCTTGGGCGAAGAAAGGGTCTGTCTCCGCCTGGTGATCGAAGCGGTCTTTGGAGATCAGCGACACGGCTTTGGAGACCCCGGGGGGGAGGCCGCCTGCGTCCTGTTGGATCTCGTTGAGCTCGCCGCCGAACTTTATTTCGTCCGCGAGCCACCACTGTGCGAAGTCCTGCGCCCGCTGGTTTGGGCCCCGCTGGACCAGGGCCTGCATACGCAGCGCCACAACCGCCAAGGCGGCGGTGAGGATCAAGACCACAGCCGCGCCAAACATCAACTGGCACTTGCTGGCGAGGCTGATCCTTAGACGCTTGGGCATGGGCGTATTCTAACGGCTAACACCCGGGGCCAGCGTTACTAGAGGGTGGGCGGTTAGCACTCTTGGTCGGAGTGGAAGTTAAGTATGCATCAACCGGGCGGCAGGTCGCTGATGTCGATGCCCGAGTCATTTTGTATGTCTGCGGCGACGGTTCGCCCACGGTTGAGGCCTGGGCGTCGGCGGGAGTTGCCTCGGGGCATCGCGATCACACCGGTCCGTGCCAGTTCGACGATCCCGTAGGGCCGGGCCAACTCTGCGAAAGCCTCGACCTTGTCTTCGGAGCCTGACAGCTCGATCATCAACTGGTCTTCGCTGACATCTACAACCTTTGCGCGGAAGACCTTGGCGAGCTCGATCAGCTCGTTGCGGTGGTGGCGGCCTCCGGGCTCTTTGCCGGCGGTGGTGACCTGCAGGAGCATGAGATCGCGTTCGACGAAGTCGACTTCCGAGTAGTCGACGACCTTGACCACGGGGACGAGCTTTTGCAGTTGTTTGCGGACCTGTTCGAGTACGGCGGCGTCGCCGTTGACGACGATGGTCATGCGTGAGAGTTCGGGGTTCTCGGTGCGGCCGACGACCAGTGAGTCGATGTTGAAGCCGCGGGCTGCGAACATGCCGGCGACTTGGGCGAGGACGCCTGGCTCGTTGGTGACCAGGGCGGCGATGACGTTGCGCATGATGGGGGAGGCGTTACTCATAACACGGCATCATAGAGGCGGTTGAGGCGGAGCCCAAATCCAGCGGCTTGCTGGAGGAGGGAATGCGGGGCACGGGAGTCGGGAGGCCACATCTCCGGGCTGTTGTTTGTGGAAAACATGTGGGTTATATCGAATCTGCCCCTGTGCCCAGGCTAACACGGGTTAGGAGTAATCTGAAAAGTAAGGTGTTTTGTATATTCACATCAAATGGATGAACGTGTTATATCAATGCACGCAAGCATTTAGCTCAATCTAAGTAGTTTACTAGCGGTATAGGGCGGTTTGGCGTCCCCCGAGCCTATCAAACACTTCCATCTTATTGTCGCTATTGTGGAAAAGCACGTCTAAAGCGTCTTAAAGTATCGCCTTTATGGGCTTTAGACGACCGGCTGGGCTAGTGGATGAAGCGCATGTCGTCGAAGTTGGGGATGATCCGCATGCCTGATTGGTTCAGCGAAAATGGGGCTGGGAAGTAGACGAAAAAGGCTCGGCCCATCATGAGTTTGGCGGGGACGATGCCGTCTCGAGAAAAGTCTTCGACCTCTCGATCAAAATATCGCTGGCGTACCCAGAGCGCATCGGCGTTGACGTACTTGTGATCAGAGGCGCTGGGAGGGTAGGAGATGGTCTGAGGGTAGGGGCTCCAATACCGCCCGTCGTCGCTGAGTGGGTTGTTGTCGCCGATGCAGAAGAATTCGTTGTCGTGAATCCGCATGGGGCGGATGCTGTTGGCGAGGACGTTGCCTTGTGCGTCGCGTACCATCCCGCCGCGTGCGAAGTATTCGGGACGGGGGCGGTTGCTGGAGTCGTAGTAGAGGTCGCGGTCCAGTTCGACACGGTGGAGAGTGGCGGGGCCGCCGGAGACCTTGATGGAGATGCGGGGTATGCGAAGCGGTTGGGGGCGGTTGATGAGTTGCTCGGAGGTCAGATCGTCTGCGTAGAGGTACCGCAGTACGCGTTTGCCGTTCACCCAGACGCTGAGTTCCTGGTCAACGGCCCAGAATTCGATGGGCGTGGTTTGGCCGGTCTTTAGGGCGGCGACCTTGCGGGTCATGAGTTCGAGCGGTTGGCCGGTGAGCGGGTCGTTCGCGGTGAGGGTGATGGTGCCGTCGGCGTTGACGGTGGCGGTGACGGTCTGCGTTTCGCCAGTGAGCCGGGTCTGTGTCGAGAGGGTGACTGAGTTGCTGTCGGTCTGCGGCTGCAGGGACACGGCCAGGCGTATGTCCTCGATGCGGTCGCTGAAGGTGGAGCGGTCGTACTGGTTGTATGGGTAGACGCTGGGGAGGTTGAAGTGGCTGCCGGGCTGGAAGTTAAAAGTGATCTGCCCGGCGTCCCCGCCTTTGTATTCGTAGCTGCGTCGCCCGTCGATGTCCCAGTCGCCTGATTGGGCTATCCAGGGCGTAGACCAGCGGTTAGCGCCGCTGCGTTCGCCAGGGCCCTTGAAGCCGCCTGAGTCACGGGGGATGTACTGGCTGTGGTAGATGGGTTGCCAGACGGCCCGCTGGACCTTGGGTTTGTCGCTTTTGCGTGCGATGTTCCAGTTGGTTGCGCCCTCGGGTTGGGTGTAGACGTTGCCGTCCAGGAGCCGTACCGATTCGTTGGGCAGCCCCACGAGGCGTTTGATGAAGTTAGTATTGGGCATGTGTGGGGCTTTGAAGACCACCACGTCCCAGCGTCTGGGCTCGCTGAGTGTGTAGATGTATTTGTGGACGAGTATCCGGTCGCCTGGCAGGGGGGCGGCGTTTTGCTCCATATCGATATCGTTGCGGCACATGGGGCAGTCGGCGCCCTGGCTCCACTTGTCACTGGCATCGGGGTTGAAGTTGATCTTGAACCGGTAGCCACACTGGTCGCAGTCGGCGCGGTAGTGCGCACCCAGGAGGGTCGGGGCCATGGACCCGGTGGGGATGACGAAGGCTTCGACGACGTAGGCCCGGAAGACGAAGGCGAGAATGAAGGCGATGACGATGGACTCGAAAGTCTCTTTGATCGTCTCGTCGGCCTGCGGTTGGCGATGCTCAGTGGTGGTTTGCTTCACGGGTGGGCTGGCCCTACTCTTTGTGCTGAATCGGCGGTTCGCCATTCGATCCGCCGGGACCGGCCCGGGTGGCAGGTCGGCGGATTGTAACGGCAACGGTCGGGTGTTGCCGACGTTGGACCCGGACACGGACGCCCCCGGGTAGCCCGGACCAGCCCAACGGGATACCCCTGGCCACGACGGGCGTTCACGCTACGGACACTTACGAGCAGAAGCAGACCCATGTTCACCCCGTTCTCCGCACAGTTCTTCGTCAGTTTGGTCCTGATCGCTGTTGTCTCGCACATGATCCTTGGGGCTTGTGCTTACCTGAACTTCCTTGAGCGGAAGGTTGCGGCGTGGACGCAGGACCGGATCGGGCCCAACCGGACCAACTTCTCGTTCGGCCAGGACAACATCTGGCGGGGCCTGAAACTGGGGTTCATGAACAACAAGTTTTTCTTTGGTCTGGGCCAGGCGTTGGCGGACGGGATCAAGCTTCTGGTGAAGGAAGACTACACGCCGCCGCATGTGGACCGGATCCTGTTTTGTCTGGCACCGGTGCTGGTGGTGATCCCGGCGATGATCGGCTGGGCGGT
>JAJDCT010000441.1 GCA_029260695.1 Phycisphaeraceae bacterium | reverse complement strand
GAAGATGAGTAAATCAGTTCTGGGTTGGTTCCGGCGAAATGGTCAAGTCCGCCGCAAGCGAGAAGCAATGCTTCGAGATGTTGTTGCCTCCAAGGGTTTGGAGCCGTTGGAACCGCGGGTGTTGTTGTCGGCGGTGGGGTTGGGAAGTTTGCCGAGCCAGTTGGATGTGGGCGATGGACTAGGGTTTTTGACCACCACGTTCAGCATTAACTTGCCCGAGATGATCCACGAACGATTGGGGCCCTCTGTGGCGGGCTCAGTATTTGCGGATACCGACGGCGATGCGTTGTGGGATCCCTCAGAGTATGCGTTAGCTGGTGTTCAGGTGTTTGCGGATACCGATGGCGACGGGAAACTCGGCGTCGACGAGCTTTCGGGTGTGACACATACCGACGGCAGCTTTTCTCTGAATAATCTTCCGACCGGTGATTACCAGGTCAGGGTGCTGATGCCCGACGGGTACAAGGCGGCGCAAGACGGGGCAGACACGGCGTCAGTGACGGTCACGGATACGACGGGTGTGGGTGGGCTTGGTTTTGCTATTGCGCAAAGCGGGTACGACCTTGGGCTGAGGCTCAGTGACGTGTCGTTGCCCAGCAAGTTCAAGACCGGCACGCGTGTGACTGTTCCGGTGATCGTTACGAACCATGGCGATACTCATTTGCCGGCGGGCGATATCAAGCTGCGTGTGTTTGTGTCGAGCGATGCGGCCCGCAGCCGGGACGATGTGCGTCTGACCAGGGCTGCGTTGAAAGAGGACTTGCTCCCCGGGCAATCGATCAAACTGGATTTGGATGTTGCGCTGCTCAGTGCGGCGGCGGATTTTCAGAGTTACCTGATTGTTGATGCGGTGGGTAAGGGTTTACGAGGCGATCTGAGCAGGGCGAACAATATTGCGGTCAGTGACGAGCGGTTGAATTTCACCGTGACGGACCGTCCGACTACCCTGACGTCGGATCAACTCGGAGTCGTGTTAGGTGTGTGGAACGCCGCCGTTCCGTTTGGGAATCTGGAGCCGGGGCTTGGTTTCGATGACAGCAGTGACGGCTTTGTAAGTATCTCGGATCTGAATGTTGTGCTGGGCAATTGGAACGCGGGGACGCCAATTCTTCCCAGCGGGCCTGTTCACAATGGAGAGCCGCACATCGATTCGGTTGAAATCGAAGGCGGTCATCTGGTTTTAGGTGAGCCGACGGTCATCACCGCGCAGGGTGTCACCGATCGGGAAGGTTCGGTCGAGCGTGTGCTGTTTTACTACGACCGTGACGGGGACCTGGTGGCCGACGAGCTGCTGGGGGTTGATAGCGACGGCTCGGACGGGTACTGGATTGTGGCGGATCGGATCGGGAGCCAGCTGTTCGATGGCAGTGCTGGGTCGGTGATCGCAGTCGCCCAGGACAACGAGGGCAAGCTGGGGGCAAGAAGTCAATCCGCTGAACCGCGCATAGGCGTTGAAGTTTCCAAGGGTAAGCGTCTGGTTTACCGTGAGGCCGACGGGACGGTTGTTACGGTGACGATGGCCGGGCCGGGTAGCGCTACGGTGTTGCTGGGAGGCACCGGCATCCGGGCATGGGACTTGGGTAGCGTTGTTGAACTTACCGGGGATGCCAACGCAGAAGAAATCCAACTCGTGGGGACGACCGGCAGCAGCAAGCTGACGATCCGCACCTCCGGTGGCAGGGGCCCGGGGCGTGTAGCCACCGTAGGGAATATCACCGGCACGACACCGCTGGGGGTGTTGGCGGCGGGCAAGGTCGAGATCCTCAGCGGTGTGCGGATGACCGGCGAGGGCACGATCGGGAAACTCAGGGTGGCGAGCCTCAACGGGATCGTGATGGAGGGAGCGGCGTTTGGGAGCGGCGTGGAAATCACGGTTGGTCGGGCAAGCGGTGAGGCTCGGATCGGTTCGCCGATACGGTTGCTCAAGGCCGGCAGCCTCAAGAATTTCCGCCTGGAAGCACCCTCAGCCGATCAGATATATGTCCGAGACAACTACCAGGGTGGAAGCCTTAACCTTACCAATCCTCTTATCCGCTTCGGCCTGCGGCAGCTCACTGTCGGGAAGATGATGAAGGCGGTTCAGGTGCGGACCGCTTCATCGATTCATACGGTCACCGCTGAGTCGATGCTTCGCAGCCGGGTCGTGGCTGGTGGCAGCACGACGGGGTTGCTAGGCACGGCGGTGGCGTCGGGTGATGCTACGCAACGCGGTGCGATCGTGAATCTGAGCGTCGGCGGGGCGTTTACGGATTCTTTCGTCTCCGCCTGGCGCATTGTCAATCTGAGTTTGAACAGGGTCAGTCACAAGAACACCAACCCCCTGTTTGGGCTCACCTATCACCGGCTGAGGCGCTATGACGGGCCTCAGAACGTGGACCAGACCGTGATTTGACAGGGCCGGGGGTTACCGGGAGCCCGGATCATATCGCTGTCTGACCCTATCGCGAACTGGGCCAGGTCGTGGGGGAATTGTGCCCGATAATCGATATTTATGTAAATAAAGCCTTTGCGTCGATTCGTAGGTATTCGGCCCCCAAAACTAATTCATACTATTTAATAGTCTTTAATAGTGGGAGTTGGGGTTGGGCATGGAAGGCCATCTGCGAAGGAGCGCACCGTGAAATTTTCAGTTACCGGGTTCGTCCGTGAGTTGGGACGTGCGATGAAAACGACCACGGGGGGGCCTGACAGGAGCGCTTCGCCCGGGGCGGGGCTTGAGCCGTTAGAGCCGAGGGTGCTGCTGTCTGGGGCGGCACATGGGAGTTTGCCCGACCTTAACGACGAGGCGGTTTTTGGGAACTATACCTATCAGGCCGATCTTCCAGGTCAGGCGCCTGCGGATAACGACAATCGTGCATACGGGCACAATATATTTGGCAGGCCCAATGCCGGCGATTGGGGATTCGGGGTTTCTGATACGGGAAGATTGTTGGCGAATTTCCGCGGTAGTTTCGAGCCGTTTAACCAAAACGAAGTTCAGGTGCTGCCCTACATAAACAGTGTTGTGATCGGAGGCGGGCACCTTAAGGCGGGCTTACCGACGCGTATCACCGCATACGGTGTGAATCGCGGCTCCTTTTTCGGTGTGAATCCGGGTAAATCCGGCCCGATCGATCGCGTGAAGTTTTATTACGATGCCGATGGTGACCGGCAGATGGATGACTTCCTGGGTGAGGATACGGTTGTTGATGATGGGACCTACTCGATTCTGGCAGACCTGGGGGCGGACTACGCGTTAGGCACCGACGGCCGTATTGTCGCGGTCGTGATGGATACGGACGGCAACTATGGGGCCAGAGACGTGCACGCAGAGGAGCGGTTGGCTGTCGAGATCGGTGCGGGGAAGGGGCTGGAGTTTAAAGAGGCCGATGGCTCGATCGTCACCGTTACCTTAGAGGGTGAGGGCAAGGCAAGCGTCCTGTTACAAGGCGTGGGGATACGGGCACACGATCAGGGGAGCTTGGTAGAAATCACGGGTGATGCCGTGCTTGAAGACATCAATCTTGAGGGGACAAGCGGGCGAAGCAAGCTCATCATCGATGTGGCAGGCGGGCGAGGTAAAGCGTCGAGGGCGACAGTGCTTGGCGATGTGACGGGTTCGACCCCGCTGGGCCTGCTGTATGCACCGCGTGTTGATTTTCACGGCGGGGTGACGATGTCCGACCGCGGTGTGATCCGCAGCATCAAGGTGAGGTCGATCAGCTACATCGGGATGCCCGGCGATGGGTTTGCCAACGGTGTCAAGATCTCGGCGGGCAGGATAAGCGGGCGGATCAAGACCGGATCACACCTGCGGTTGCTGAATGCCGGGTCCGTGCCGCGGATGTATCTGACCGCGCCCAGCGCCGAGCGTATCCTCATCAGGGGTAACTACCTGTCGGGCTGGGTGTCACTTGAGGACAGTGAGGCGCAGCAGAGCCTGGGCCTGATGACGGTCGGTGGTCGGATGAACGATGTGGAAGTACACGCGGCGGCTTCGATCGATACGATCCGTGTCAGCCAGATGAACCGCAGCAACGTGGTGGCGGGTGCCTGGACACAGAATCTCCTTCATGAAGAGCCGCCGTTGGGTTTGGCCAGGCATGGCACGATCAAAAACATTCAGATAGGCAGGTTTATTAATTCCAAGGTCGCTGCCTGGCGGCTTGGGCGGGTCCGCCTTGATCATGTTCAGAACTGGAATCTGGAGGGGGGGCTGGCCTACCACCGCCTGAAGCGGTATCAAGGGCCCAAGGGCGTCGATCGGACTGTGATCTAGGGCTTTGACGGGCGATAACCCTCGATTGTCATATCTTCTAAGAAGTAGATTTGCCCGGCGGGTCTTGACGGACGATAATAGGGTTGTGAAGCGGCAAGAGAGTCCATTTATCGGTCGGGTCCCGGCGGCGACGCTGACGTTGTCGGTGCTGCTGTGCATCGGGGCGATGGCTGACGGTCAGGCGGCCGCGGCGGTGGTGGCGCAGAGCCTTGGGCGTCACGGGACGACCGCCAGCGAGCGGGA
>JAJDCT010000440.1 GCA_029260695.1 Phycisphaeraceae bacterium | reverse complement strand
TGGCCGTCAGATCCATCGCAAACGCCCGGATCAGACGGCGGAAGACCTTCGACGAAATCCGGGAACGGCGGTAGTACTTGTTTTTACCTTGTTTCATAGGGCCAGCAGTAGTTTACTGGCTCGTAGGCTTCCTAAGACCCTATCCATATTTATTACATGTAAATAATATTAATGGGATTATAGATCAGGGGCAGACGCTGTTTCCTGCCTGGTAACACTTTATCCTGAACCCGTGCTCATCGCCGGGCTGCCAAGTACAATAGGCCTTCCCCACCATATCAAACCAGCCGTCTGAATAACGCGTCATCCTATTCCTCCGGACAGTACACTGACCCATTAAGTTCTACTGCATGCTCTCGTGGTACTGTCCATACACCAAACTCTGCCCCGCCATAGAATCTGAATCGCCACACGGATTGGCGAGGATCATGCAACGATCTACCAAATACAAAAACTACAGCCTGCTCACCCCACTCCAATGGCCGACATGTGTCAGTAACATCATTGATCGACTCAAATAAATAGTTTTTAAGTGAATCGACTGAGTTTGGCATTTTTGCAACCGCGTCGAGGTCTGCTGCAAATGCGCCGTATTCTGGTACAAGGCGTTCAGAGTAGTGAATTCGATGTAGGCCTATTGCAGTCCTAGCGATCACTCTACTAACTCTTGCTAGATCAAACTGTACAGCTACAGGTTTATCCTGATCCCGCTCCTGATTAAACACCCCTGAAGCAACAAAAGGACGTAAGAATTCCTTTTTAAGTCCAGCACCTTCCGGCCTTACCAACGCTCTACTTAATCTTTCGACTTGATCCTCGAAAGTGGTATGGCTGGCTCCGTGGTGCGAGAGAAGAACCATTCTCGCATACTCGTCGTCCGCAGAAAAGGATTGATTGCACTGTAGGCATGCTGGTACTGTGGCAAGATTTGACGGCCGAGGACGTGAGAATAGGAGCTTTGGTGGAATATGATCACGCGTCGTCGCTAGCTGATTGCAATATGTACAGAGATTATCATCGGCCATAGTATTCCTTCCATAATAAAACGGCGGAACAGCTTTTCGCTGTCCCGCCGTGAAAACAATCTAACTGACTTGTGAATCGACGAGACAAGCTCGTTCGAGTTTTTAGTAGCCCATGTCGTCCATGCCGCCACCTGCGGGAGCCTTCTTCTTTTCCTTGATTTCACTGACGACGGCGTCGGTGGTCAAGAGAAGACCTGAGATGCTGGCTGCGTTTTGCAGGGCGATGCGTTCGACCTTGGTGGGGACGATGACGCCGTCCTTGATGAGGTCGCCGTAGGTCTGGGTCATGGCGTTGAAGCCGTAGTTGGCTTCGGTCTTTGACTCGACGTTGTTGGCGACGACGGAGCCGTCGAGGCCGCAGTTGGCGGCGATCTGCTTGATGGGTGCGGAGACGGCGCGGCGTACGATTTCGACGCCGAGGTTTTCGTCGCCGATGAGGCCTTCGATCTTGTCGAGGGCTTTACGGGCACGGAGGACGGCGACGCCGCCGCCTGGGAGGATGCCTTCCTGGACGGCTGCGCGGCAGGCGTGGACGGCGTCTTCGACGCGGGCCTTCTTCTCTTTCATCTCGCTTTCAGTAGCAGCACCGACGTTGATCTGTGCGACGCCGCCGGCGAGCTTGGCGAGGCGCTCCTGGAGCTTCTCGACGTCGTAGTCGCTGGTGGTGCGTTCGATCTGGGACTTGATGGCCTCGATGCGGGCTTTGATATCGGAGGTCTTGCCGGCACCCTCGATGATGGTGGTGTTGTCCTTGTCGATGATGAGCTTCTTGGCCCGGCCGAGGTCGCTCAGTTCGAGCTTCTCGACGTCGATGCCTAGCTCTTCCATGATGGCGCGTCCGCCGGTGAGCGCGGCGATGTCGCCGAGCATTTCCTTACGACGATCGCCGAAGCCGGGGGCCTTGACGGCGACGACCTTGAGGACGCCGCGGAGCTTGTTGACGACGAGAGTGGCGAGTGCTTCGCCGTCGATGTCTTCGGCGACGATGAGCAGGGCCTTGCCGGACTCGGCGATCTTGCCGAGGATGGGGATGAGGTCCTTGGCGGAGCTGATCTTCTTTTCGTGGATCAGGACGTAGGCGTCGTCGAGTGAGACTTCCATGTCGGTGGTGTCGGTGACGAAGTGCGGGGAGAGGTAGCCCTTGTCGAACTGCATGCCCTCGACGAGCTCGACGTAGGTGTCCAGTGACTGGCCCTCTTCGACGGTGATGACGCCGTCCTTGCCGACCTTGTCCATGGCTTCTGCGATGATCTTGCCGATGGTGGCGTCCTGGTTGGCGGAGCAGGTGCCGACCTGTGCGATCTCGTTGGAGTTGGCGACCTTCTTACTGGTCTTGTTGAGTTGAGTGACGAGGGCGGCGACGGCTTTGTCGATGCCTCGCTTGACCTGGTTGGCATTGGCGCCGGCGGTGATGTTCTTGAGGCCCTCTGTGAAGATAGCTTCTGCGTAGACGGTGGCGGTGGTGGTGCCGTCGCCCGCGTCTTTACTGGACTTGGAAGCGACTTCCTTGACCATCTGGGCGCCGATGTTTTCAATGGCGTCTTCGATCTCGATTTCCTTGGCGACGGTGACGCCGTCCTTGGTGACGGTCGGGCTGCCGTAGGATTTTTCGAGTACGACGACGCGGCCGGAGGGGCCGAGAGTGACTTTGACGGCTTTGGCGAGCTTGGCGACGCCGCGGCGTATGGCCTCGCGTGCCTCGTTGTCGAATGTGATTGTTTTAGCGGGCATTGTTATCTATTCCTTGGTGGTTGGTTTTGGGGGGTTGGGTCTGGGTTTGGTGGAGGAGTCTTTAGCTAACGGCTGCTGAAGCAGCCTCAGCCGAAAAGGTTTTTACTCGACGATGGCGAGGACTTCGTCGGCGGACATGACGAGGTACTCTTGGCCTTCGAGCTTGAGCTCGGTGCCGCCCCACTTGTTGAGGATGATGGTGTCGCCCTTCTTGACGCTGATGGGAGCGCGGTCGCCGTTATCCAGGACCTTGCCTTCGCCGACGGCGATGACCTTGGCCTGTTGGGGCTTTTCCTTGGCGGATTCGGGGAGGAAGATGCCCGAGGCGGTTTTGGTTTCGGCTTCGAGGCGTTGGACGAGGATCTTGTCGCCGAGGGGCTTGATTTTCATGTTGCGTGTCTCCGTTAAGTATGGGTTTGGGTATGGGTTTGGGTTTGGGTTAAGGTTTGGATGGTTTAGGTTTGTTAAGACGCGACAAGTCGCGGCGCTTCATATGGCATTGTGCTGCGGATTGTGGTGTTAAGAGCTAATGGCTAACGGCTTTCTTAATTGCTTGGCCAGGCACCTTCGTACTGGCGGTCGATGAGTCGGCGGATGACGGCGAGCATGTCTTCGATGTCGCTGGGTCGGTTGACGACGGAGAAGGCACCGAGGCGCAGGGCGTCGTTGAGGAAGCGTTGGGCCTGGATGCGTGCGATGGCTCGGCTGTTGACGACGACGATCGGCGGGCGGTTTGGCAGACGGCGGAGGACTTCCAGGACCCATAGGCCTTGGGCTTCGCCGCCG
>JAJDCT010000439.1 GCA_029260695.1 Phycisphaeraceae bacterium | reverse complement strand
GCTGGGGGAACAGCGAGTTCCAAACCTCGTTGGACCACTCAACATAGACATTCAGGTCCTAGCGCAGCCGACTCTAGACCATGGCCGCGAAGTTCTCGACGTAGCGGTCGTTGGCCTTGTGGGGCATTCAGAACCAGGGGTCTACGCCCAACTCGTTGCACAGGTCGATCATGTGCTCAAGGGCCACGCCGTCGTCGGTCCCTTGGGTGTAGTCGCTGGGCTTGGGCCTGCCGGACCAGCTCACGGTGTTGGAGCCGTTGGTCCGCTGCCAGTCCATGAAGCGGAGCACACTGAAAGGCTTGAGGCGGTTGAGGTACAAGGGGTGGAACGCTGATTTGGCACCCTCGAAACCGGGGAGCCAGACCTTGACGTTGCGCACGGGGTTGTTGGGGTTGGACCGGTCGATCCTCAGGTAGATGCCGCGGTTGGTCGGTGTGACGTCGGCAACAACACGGCCCTTACGGCGGGAGATGACGCGTGCATCGAAGTCAAGCTCGACTTCGCCATCGCCATCGTAGGTGCAGACGTATCGCCCGGCGGGGTATGCGCCCTGCGTGTCGATGTACATGATGGTGTGGGCGGCCTGCCCGGCGCGCAGGATGGGCCAGCCGTTGCCGTCGAGCTTGAGTGTCTCGCCGGAGTCCCAGGGGTTACTGCCGCCTGTGCGGGTGGGCAGCCATTTGCGGGATTGCTTCATGGCGTCGACGAAGACCCATTCGCGCGTGTAGTAGATAACCCCAGCGAGGTTCATGCCCAGGAAACCCTTGCTTTGCGGCGTGGGTGTAGGCGTTGGCGTGGGTCTGGGTGTCGGAGTAGGTTTGGGGGTCGGGGTCGGCTTCGGTTTGGGTGTTGGTTTGGGTGTTGGTGTTGGCGTCGGGGCCGGCGAACCAGGCTGTTGCTTGGCGATCCGGAATGTGATGGTTTTGCTGTGTGTCCGCTCTTCACCGGAGTAGGCGATCACTCTGAGTGTGTACCGACCGGCGGGGAACTTGGTCACGTCCCACTCGCTTGTGTCGCCGAACATCACATAAGGCGCTCTCTGCTCGACGTCGAAGACCTCCTTGGGGCCCGAGACCTTAAAAACAACCTTCGATGGCTCGCCCCCCGCGATGTCGGCTTCGATCCGGACCGGGTCGGTCAGCACGTCATCGTTATTGATCCCAAGCACCCGGCGGACGCGTATGTCGCGCTCGATCCGGAAAGGGAGGCTCCGTGAATCAACGGCTTTGTCGCCGTCGTATGCGGTGACTTTGATGGTGTAGCCGCCGACGGGCACGTCTTTGATATCCCACTTGGCACCGTCACCGAATAACATGAACGGTTCTTTGCGGTCGGTGTAAGAAAAGCTTTTGGGGCCCTTGATGTCGAAGACGACTTTGGACGGGGTACCGCCACGGACCTTGGCTTCTACACCCGTCGGAACCGTAAGGGTGATGTCACGGTTGATCCCGATGATGCGTGAAACCTTTAGGGACGAGCCGATCGTGAAGTTGACCGACCGGAAGTCGACGACCCTGTGGTCGCGGATCAGGAACGCGGTGAGCTTGTAGCTGCCCGGGTCTGCGTTGCCGGTGTCCCATCCGGTGCGGCGGCCGGCAAGGATGTAAGGGACCCGATTGGATGTCATCGTGAAGCTGGACGGGCCGTCTACCTGATATCGGACGGTGTATTCTGCGCCGTCGTTGTCGTCGGCGATCTTGGTTTCGACCATCACCTCGCCGGTCACACGCTGGCCTTCGTGTATCCCGGTGATCCCGGTGATCTGGGCCGCCCGTGCCGAGTCGGCACCGGACGCCAAAAGGCATACCACGATGGCCAAGGCCAAGCATCCATTCTTGCGCAACAGGGAAAACAACATAAACAACTTCCTCTCGATTCAGTGGTGCTCCGCACCACGGGGTGTCCGTCAGGCTGGTATGTAATTGAGCTCAATCCATCGGCGGGTGGGTCGGGGCAATCCGGGGGGCAATCCGGGGGGACGATCCGGGGGGACGATCCGGTGGGTGGCCTTTGCCGGTTAGGCTGACCTCGTAGCATGACCCGTTCGCGGTATCGACGACCGTGGTCGTCAGTCGGCAAAACAAACGCGGCTCCCGCGAGGGTTCCGATAAATATAGCGAGTGGGCAGAACATATCTACCCACACCACCCAAATTACCCGTATTATGAAGGTAAAACACCACCGCACGGGGGGATATCCCCTACGGTCCACCCACGATCTCTAGTTCGCGGTGAAGATGCCTGACTGTGTCCCAATAACCCCGCTATCTACTTAACTCATCTGAAACTATGAGATCGAGATTTTCCCATGACCCCACTTACCGGCAAGCGCCTCCTGATATTTGTCGGCGACGACTACGAGGACCTGGAACTGCAGTACCCCAAGTACCGGCTGATCGAGGCGGGGGCGGAGGTCGTGGCGGCCGGGCTCGAAGCAGACGTGGTTTACAAGGGTAAGCACGGCTACCCGCAGGTTTCCCAGGCCCGGCTTAACGGGTTGGACACCGCGGGGTTCGATGGGCTGGTGATCCCCGGCGGGTGGATGCCTGATAAACTGCGGCGGTACGACGAGGTCAAACGGATCACACGGCAGATGCACGAGGCGGGCAAGTGTGTGGCGTCGATCTGCCACGGGCCCTGGATCGACATCTCCGCGGGGATCGTGAAGGGCGCGACGTACACCAGCACGCCGGGGCTGACGGATGATTTGATTAACGCCGGCGCGAACTGGGTCGACCAGCCCGTTGTGATCGACGGTCACCACGTCACCAGCCGCCGGCCGGACGACCTGCCGGACTTTTGCCGGGGCATCCTGGAGGTAATGAGCCGATGAAAACGCTACTGACATCTGCCCTCTTGTTCTGCATGTTGATGCCTGGCTCCCCATACGCAAACGCCGAGCCTGCGGCGGCGCAGGACGACCAGCCCGCACCGGCGGCGGTGCAGGAAGACACGGGCGAAGCTGTGATGCCGTTCAAGGTGATGAGTTTTAATATCCGTTGGGGCGGCGCGGCTGATCCGCCGAGCGTCTGGTCCAAAAGACGAGACCGGTTGCTTGCAACGATCAAGGCCTACGACCCAGACATCCTGGGCGCGCAAGAAGCGGTCACGGGGCAGTTGAAATTTCTGCGCAACAACCTGGATGGATTCATCTTCTTCGGTGCCGGCCGATTCAACGGAAGACTCGGCGGGGAGATGTGCCCGCTGTATTACCGAAGCGAAAGGTTCCGGCGCGTCGGGGGCGGTCACTTCTGGCTCAGTGAAGAACCGGAGACCCCGGGCAGCTACGGCTGGGACGCGGCGTATCCAAGGATGGTGACCTGGCTGCGTCTGCGCGACAAAACTGATGGCCGGACGTTCGTCATCGCCAACACGCACTTTGATCACCGCAGCAAGAAAGCGCGGTTGCACTCCGCCAGTCTCCTGCGGGATAGGATCGCGGAGATTGCTGAGGACGATCCTGTCGTGGTCATGGGCGACTTCAATTGCGATGAAGACTCCAAGCCTTACGCCGCGATCATGGGGCGAGGCGAGGGTGGGACCCCCTGGCTCATCGACGCGTACCGCACAACCCACCCCGAGCGCAGCGATCAGGAAGCGACGTTCCACGGGTTTAGAGGCAAGACCAAGGGCAGCCGGATCGATTGGGTGCTGCACTCCCCGGGTTTTCAAGCACTTACAACAGAAATCGATACCACACATGAGGGGCTGAAATATCCATCTGACCACTTCCCGGTCACCGCTACACTCAAGCGGATCGACGCTCCCGCACCCGCAGCCGAACAAGAGGCGGCGCCCTAAAGGGCGAAAAAAATCACATTTCTATTGACCGAGGGCAAAAACACTCTACCCTAGCATGGCTGCGTCCAGGCCTTTGGGCCCCCTGCTTTTTCGAGGCCGGGACGCTGCGACACCGATAATATTGCATCGGACGACCCGGAATCGAGGGGTTATCAAGCCCTAACCGTGTCGCCACACATGGGTTAACTCTTATGCGCAAAGCTCTTTTCCTGGCCGGTATCTGGTTCGCTTCGGCGGTACTTGCCGGCTGTGGCAGTTTGCCGGACCCGTATAGCTTCCTGACCCGGCCGGCGGCCCGGAAGCGAGTCGCGGTGTCGGACGACTACCGGGTGATGAGTTTTAACCTACGTACGGCCACGTTCATCGACGCCCAAAACCACTGGAACCACCGCAAAGACCTGGTGGTACGGTCGATCAAGAAGTTTTCACCGGACCTGTTGGGCACGCAGGAGTGCCAGGCTTCGCAGGCGAGGTATCTCAAGGGCCAGCTCCCTGGGTACCAGTTCGTCGGCGCGGGGCGCAACAACGGGAAGGCAGACGGCGAGATGTGCGGTGTGTTCTTCCGCAACGACCGTTTCATCAAACTCGACGAAGGGCACTTCTGGTTAAGCGAGACACCCGACAGACCCGGCAGCAAGAGTTGGGGGTCTGCGTTTAAGCGGATGGTGACGTGGGTCCGGCTCGCGCCACGCGGTGGGACCAGGCAGGTGTTCTACTTCTTCAACACCCACATGGACAACAGC
This sequence comes from Phycisphaeraceae bacterium, assembly GCA_029260695.1. GTDB lineage: Bacteria > Planctomycetota > Phycisphaerae > Phycisphaerales > Phycisphaeraceae > JAJRRS01. The sequence goes on along the minus strand of JAJDCT010000439.1, from coordinate 2,711 downwards.
TCGGAGATGGCGCGGGTGCAGGGCGCCTGGCTGTTACGGCGTAAGATCGACCAGATCGCGGACGGCCGACCCGTGATCGTCACCGGTGATTTCAACACCGACTCCGACACCACCCCGTATCAATTATTGGTGCGCGGGCCGCAAGACTGGCGGGGCTACCTGATCGACTCGTACCGCCAGACCAACCCAATCCCCGGGCTGAACGAAGGCACACGCCACAGCTTCCACGGCAAGACCACCGGCGACCGGATCGACTGGATCATCGCCACCAACAACTTCACCACCTTGGATGCGGACATCGACCGCACTAAATACAACGGGCAATACCCCTCGGACCACTTCCCGGTTACGGCCGTCCTCCGGCTGCTGCCCGGCTCACAATTCGCGGGCCATCGAAGCACACACGCCGGCGGGTGATAACCCCTTCGTGGCCTCGAGAATTCTTTAACCTAACCCCAGTAGCTCAGTGGCAAATCGCCTCGGCGGGTGCGCTGGCGCACGCCAGGAGAACACCCTTGGTGTAACAGGCGTATGATGAGTTCTGATGACAATCATCCAGACTGATCAACTGACACGGTCATACGGAAAGCACCGCGGTGTTGAAGGGTTAAGCATGAACGTCCCGGGTGGGTCGGTCTACGGATTCCTAGGTCCCAACGGCGCGGGCAAGACGACAGCGATCCGGGTGCTGCTGGGGTTTCTTAAGCCGAACAACGGTTCTGCCGAGGTGCTCGGACGCGATAGCTGGCGCGACGGGCGCGGGATCAAAAAGGACGTCGGCTACCTGCCGGGTGATCTTCGGCTGTATCCGTGGATGACCGGCGAGTCGGCGCTGAGGTGGGTTGGACAGGTCAGGCGGCGGGACGTGATGCCGCACGGGCGAGACCTGTCGGACGAGTTTGGGTTGGACCTGTCCCGGCGGGTGCGCGAGATGTCGCGTGGGACACGGCAGAAGCTGGGGCTGGTCCTGGCGATGGCGCATGCGCCCAAGCTGCTGATCTTGGACGAGCCGACCACCTCGTTGGACCCGATCATGCAGCAACGGCTGCACAGGCAGCTGCGCGCGGGGGCGGATAGCGGAGACACCGTGTTCTTCTCCAGCCATTCACTTAGTGAAGTCGACCGGCTGTGTGACCGTGTCGCGATCGTGCGAGAGGGGAAACTGGTTACAGAGCAATCGTTGGCGTCGCTGCGCGCCGATGCCGGGCACCGGGTGACGATCCGGTGGCGTGATGCGCAGTCGGCGGACACCGAGCCGCCTGCGTTCCTGAAACTTCAGCAGCGTGATGGGCGGGTATGGGCCGGCGAGTTGGATGGACCAGTCGACCGGTTCGTGTCGTGGTTGGACGGCCGACCTATCGAGGATCTTTCGATCGGCCCGCCGGACCTTGAAGCCCTTTTCCACCACTACTACGAGAACGGGGGCGCGTCGTGAACCGTGGCCTGGTTGCCAAGTCGATCCGCGAGGTCTGGCCCGCCACTTTGATGTGTGGGCTGCTGGCAGCGGTCTTCGAGGGGTTGGTCGCGTTCCTGCTTCCTCGCTTTGAAGAGCAAATGAATGTGCAGATCCTAGAAATGGATTTTGTCCGCCGAATCATCGAGGGGATGCTCGGGACGCGGATCGCAGAACAACTGGGGCCCGAGATCATCAGCTCGGTCCCATGGGCGCACCCTATCATGTTGGCGGTGGTGCTCTCACACGCGGTGATCTGCTGCACCCGGTTGCCGGCGGGCGAGGTAGACCGTGGGACTATCGACGTGGCACTGGGCCTGCCGATCTCTCGATGGCAGTGGATGTGGATCGACTCGGTCACCTGGATCGGGAGCGCCCTGGTCGTCATCATGGTGGCGGTCATCGGAAACGCGACTGGCTCGGCGATCGCGGGAAGCGGGCGCCTGTTGCAACCTCATCAAGCGGGGATGATCTTTACGAACCTGCTTGGTCTTTACCTGGTGTTCGGGTCGGTCGCGTGGCTGATCTCTTCTCTGGGTGATCGGCGTGGTAAGGTGATCACAACCGTCTTCGTCCTGATCGTCACGTCGTTCCTGATCAGCTACCTGGAACAATTTTGGGAGCCGGCCCGGATCGCGGGATGGTTCAGCGCTTTGTCGTACTACCGACCCGTCGGCATCCTGCGTACCGGGCAATGGCCTGTCCGCGACCTGCTTGTCTTATACGGCGCGGCGGCCGTGCTATGGGGCTGCGCTGCGGTTGTGTTTACCCGGCGGGACCTGTGCACGACGTAGCAACCCACACACCCATTAGAGCGGTTTGTAAAACCGCAGCGTGTGATGTTTAGCCGCCGCGGCCACGCGGCGCACCCCGGGTGTGGCCGCCCGGCTAAACCGTTGTACAACGCTATCTATAAGGTGAAACCGGTCTAATCAACCAACTCCGCGATCGAGCGGATAATCCGGTCGGGGACGACATCGGTGTCGGCGGGCAGGCCGGTGCCTTCCCAGTCGACCCACACGCCTTTGAGGCCCAACGCCTGCGGGGCCGCAACTTCCCAGTGCAGGTTGTCGCCGACCATCCAGGTGTCTTCGGGCTTGGCTTGTAACTCACTGAGTGCGTGATCGAAAACACGGCGGTCGGGTTTGCCGGCCCCGAACTCGCCTTCGAGGATGATGCAATCGAACAGCGGCTCGAGGCCGAAACGCACCACCTTGTCGCGTTGGGTTTCACCCTTGCCGTTGCTGATCAGCCCAAG
>JAJDCT010000438.1 GCA_029260695.1 Phycisphaeraceae bacterium | reverse complement strand
GCCAACAGCATGCCGTTGGACTCTTCACCACGGATAGTGCGGGGCTTGAGGTTGGTGACGACGACGATCTGTTGGCCCACCAGGTTCTCGGGGTCGTAGAACTGCTTGATCCCGGCACAGACCTGGCGTGTGTGGTCGCCCAGGTCGACCTGCAGTTTTAGCAAGCGATCGGCGTTGGGGTGTGGCTCGGCTGCGGTGATGGTGGCGACGCGCAGGTCGAGCTTGATAAAGTCATCGATTTGGATGGTCGGCTTGGTGTCCATATGATCCTCTGTGTATGGCCGGCATCGGGCCGGGCCGAAGAAGATAACGGATATGCCCGACGCCGTCGCATCGGTGCCTGGCAGCATCACCGGACACCCGTGCCCACAGCCGATCCTACAAACCAGACGCCCTCCCCGGATTCAACTCCGAAACCGCCTGCGGATCCCACACGGCTAAGCCGACGTCGGTGGCGGGTTGTGATCCTCACGCTGGTCTTGTTGGCGATTGCCCTTGGCGGGCTTTTTTATATGACCCGTTCGGCCAGGCTTGTCCGCGTGGTCGATTCACTCCTGGAAGAGTCGATCGGCTGCGAGGCAGGGGTCGGACAGGTCCACCTGACATGGGGCGGTGCGCTGACCGTGGATGGCATCGACTTGTCGGTCCCGGGCATGACGGGGCAGGGGGCCAGGCTTCTGCACTCCGACCGGGTCGTAGTACGGCTTAGGCTCTTGCCACTGCTGATCGGACGGGTCCGCGCGGCTTCGGTCGCGCTGACACAGCCGACATTGTATTTGACAGAGGACCTGGACGATGGCCAATTCAATTACGAGAACCTGATCGCCGGACCACCGGACGGTCAGGAGCGCGGCGGTCTGCCCAAGGTCTTGCCCGAGCTATTTCTAAGTGGTGGTGAGGTGCGCTTCGGGCAGGTCACTGCAGGGGTCTACCAGCCGGTGCAGGGCTTCTCGTTTGACGGGACCCTCACCGCCGACCGCGGCCGTGCAGGCGGGTACACGTTCATCTTGAACCAGCACGCGACCGTGGATGGCCAGACGGGTTCCACGCCCGGCCCGTCGATTCAGGGGGAGATAGATCTCGCCGAGCCGATGGTGGAAGTCCGGGTGGACCATTTCGCATTTACCGGGCCGCACCGATACCTATTGCCTCAAGAGATGCGGCTATGGTGGGACCGTTTGTCACCGAAAGGCTCTTTGCCGAAAGTCGTCTTCAACGCCCGTCTTGATGAATCCAATCTGGTCGCTTTAACAGCCCAGATGCAATTGGACGGCATCGGCTTGTCCCTGCCTCTGGAAGAGGGCGAGCCGTTGCGTCTGGCAGACGTGTCCGGGCTGGTCATACTGACCGACGGGGTGGTGGTACTTCAGGACGTGACAGGCCAGTTGGAGGGCATCCCGTTCGACGCAGATGGCCATATCGATGGGTTCGAGACCCAAGCGCCGTTTTCGATCGCCGTGTCCACCGAACCCTTCGAGGTCCCGGCCGAAGGGGGGATCTGGCCCAAGCTGCCACACACAATACGTAGGTACCAGGAGCGTTTCTCACCGCAGGGTACGTATCAGGCGCAGTTGACGATCGACCGGCCGATACCCGGGGCCTCGCTAAAGTTCAGCGGTCATTTGGACCTATTGGATACAAAGTTTAAGTACAACAAGTTTCCCTACCCCGCCGATCAGCTTACCGGCCGGGTGACGTTTGATGATCAGCGCGTCGATCTGAACGATCTGGTGGGTATCAGCCCGTCCGGTGGCCGGGCCATCGTCAGCGGCACGATCATCCCGCCCGGCGGCGACGGCGAGGTCGACATCACCATACGCGGTGAAGGCTTCGTCATCGACAACTACCTGACCGATGCGATGAAGCCCAAGCACCGCAAGGTGATTGACATGTTCTTTAACCAGGAAGGTTACGAACACCTGCTGGCTCATGGAGTGGTTCGTGCTCCCGGCGGGCAGACGCAGGGTATCTCAGACCAAACGGATACACCCGGCGCCGAGGCCCCTCCGCCCGACGTGCCCGTGTTTGAGCCCGGCGGATCGGCATCCATGATTGTGCATATCCAGCGCCCCGCCGGACCGGGGCAGAAGTACCGGGTGACGACCGATCTGGATATCGAGGGCCTGCGCTGCGTTTTCAGTTTCTGGCACTACCCGATGTTCGCTCAGCGGGGCCGGGTTGTGATTACACCGGAGGATGTGCGGGTGCATGGCGTCCACCTGCGGTCACTCAGCGGCGGCGGAGGTGGGGTGGTAAACGGACGATTGGAACTGCCCGGCGGCGAGCGAGTGCTCACACCTTACCTGCAGCTATCAAGCATCCGTCTGCCGATCGACGACGCCTTGATCGCGTCCATCCCAAAACCCAAGGACCGGTGGGTCCGATCGCTAGGACTGACAGGGACTCTGGCGGGGACCGGCGAGATCTACGCCGACGCCGACGGGCAGGTGGCCTTTACCATTGACACCCGCTTGCAAGACGGCACCGCGACGCCCAACGACGGTGAGTACACGCTCGACGATATCCAAGGCTCCGTCACGGTCGAACGTACACGCGTCCAGTTTGAACGACTGACCAGCAGGCACGGTGACGGGACTATCACCCTCGACGGGCAGACCGACTTCGGCGAGCAAGGCGTCGGGGTCGACCTGATGTTTGCCAGCGACGACCTGCGGATTGAGTCGGGTTTGGTCGACCTGTTGCCAACAGATCACGAGGGCCGTCCGCTGCTCGATGGCCTGTTCGCCGATTACAAGCCAGACGGCGAACTGGACGCCCAGCTGCATTATTTTAGTGCTAATGACGGCCCGGACGGGTTCACCCTGGGCATCGAACCAAAGGCGTTGAGTCTTGATTACTCCGGGCAGCGCATAGAACTGACTGACATGATAGGGCGGGCCGAGCTGACGCCACAGCAGGTCCTGTTGCACGGCGTGGGCGGACGGTTTGCTTCGGGCGTGTTCGAGGTGGATGGCGAGGTCCGGTTAGGGGAAGACCCGGGTGTGAATCTTGCGTTCGATGTTGACGCCGAACGGATCGATGCCACCGCGCGGGCCGTGTTGCCCGCAGCCGTGCTGACGATTATCGACAAGCTCGCGATCCAGGGGCCTTACCGTGTTGAAGGCGCCCACCTGCTGACCTGGCCAACGGTCAAGCAGGGGCCGACGATGATCTTCGAAGGGAACATGCAGTTGCATGACGCCCATGCGCAGGTCGGCGTGCCCGTGACCGAACTCGACGCCACGTTGGACATGCACGTCGTCACCTTCGCAGATCAACCCTGGCCTCACACGGATATCCGCATCCACAATGGCCGCCTCCGCGCCGCGGATCGGCTGGTCGAAAGGCTATCACTGACGGCCGCGACCGGCGACCACCCCTGGCTGATCGAACTCGCCGGTGTCAGGGGTTCGCTCTACGGCGGGACGCTCGTGGGCTGGGGTCAACTCCGCATGGGTAAAGAGGCCGCGTTCGGATTCGATTTAACGCTTCAGGAAGTCGAACTCGAGCCGTTCCTCAACCCACTGGACTTGGCAGAATTCACCGACGCAGGTGAGGCAGACCCCGCAAGCCTGTCCACACGGAACATGGCATCGGGTCTACTGTCCGCTGGCCTCACGATCCGCATCCCCACGGACGATCCAGGGCAACGGCAAGGCCGGGGCGTCGTCACCGTCCGCGACGCCAAGCTGTACGACCGGCCGATCACATTAGCCGTCTTGCAGGCCGTCAACCTGGCGTTGCCCAATGAATCATCTTTTGACCGCGCTGCCGCTCGATACCTGATCTACGGCGACACCGTACAGTTCGATGACATCCGCTTCGAGGCCCCAGCCTTCGTTATCGCCGGAACCGGCACCATGGACTACCCGACCACGGAGCTGAATCTGCGCATGGTTACGCACAACCCCGCCGCACCGGACCTGGGACCTGTCTCCGCGCTGGTCCGGACCTTTAAAGATGAGTTGCTTGGCATCGAGGTCCGCGGCACGCTCGCCGAACCCCAGGCCCGCGTCGTATCACTGGAAGGCTTCTTCCGCTCATGGGGACGCATCTTCGGCGACACCAGCGCCCAACTCACAGACGAGCAGCCAATCGAACTTCAGACCGGCACGGAGTGAGGTCGGGCTTCGGGTATCGAGGTTCGGGTATCGGGGGCCAGAAAAGAAAACATCGAACCACAGCGCATCGACATTAACTGTTGTCGCGCACAGACCTCGCTTACGGTTTAGCGTCTCCCCGCCCACCCCAAATAATGCTCGTGGATAGTTTCCCACCGACCCCCGACCCCCGACCCCCGACACCCATACCCATACCCGATATCTCACTCCACCCCAACCAGGCGGCGTACCACGTCGCCCGGTCCAATGCGATCGACCTCGGCCCGTGCCTGCTCGTGGACCGGTTCGTAGTCTCGCACCGAGGGGGTCGAGGTCAGGTCCGTCGGCTCGTTGCCCGTTGCCTTAGCTAAACCAAGCGACCCGTCGCCGGTCACCGTCACGACCCAGCGCCCCTCATCAAGCCTACGGTACACCGCCTTGCCGTGCGCCAGCGCCGGGTCGTCCCAACCGACATCCGTCAACTCCGGCTCGACCACCACGCCAGCACTCGGAGGCGTCTGCGCATCAAACACACGACGCACCCACAGCCGGCCGTCCAACACGACGTAGTCCACATAGATCTCACCCGACGGGTCGAACGGCGTGGGGATTTGCTTGACCACACCTTCATTGGTCCTGATAGAGACACACAGCTTGCCGTCCTCGACGACCAACTCCGTCACCGCCGTCTTCCGCACGGCCTGGTTGTAGGTCTGGCGGAGCTGGTCGTAGTCGTCCGCCAACTCGGTCAGCCGGTCTCGGTAGATGTCTGCCTTGAGGTTCGCCTGGACAAGCTGATACCCGACGAACCCGGCCACGCCGAGTAGCACCACCGCAGCCACGTTGCCGATACGATTGGTCATGGAGTCATTTCCTTCCCAAGTTCCAGGCGCGGACAGAGGCCACACGCCGATTATTCATATCGGCCATCACCGCGTGTCCCATCCATATCCCGGCAAGTGATGGCCTGTCAGGCGATTGTGACCGCCTCGCTGCGGTGTTAGAACATGGGGATGAAATACCAACCACCCCAATCAACATGGCCCAAGACCTTGCCGTTGCTGATGATCTGCGTGCTCCTACTGTTTGACACGCCATCGTGGGCCGAGGTCTCGTTGCCGAGCGTGTTGTCTGACCACATGGTTCTGCAGCGGGACGAGCCGATCCCGGTCTGGGGAAAGGCCGACCCGGGCGAGACCGTGACGGTGTCGATCGGCGAGTCTAGCAAGACCACGACAGCCGATCAGGCGGGGCGTTGGCGTGTGGATCTGTCGGCGATGCCGGCCGGTGGCCCGTTTACCATGACGGTCGACGGGTCGAACCAATTGACGCTCGAAGACATCTACGTCGGCGAGGTCTGGCTGTGCTCCGGCCAATCGAATATGCAGTGGACGGTCGGCCGTTCCGCCGACGCGAAGGCGGAGATATCGGCTGCCTATTGGCCGATGATCCGGATGTACTCAGCCGAACGCACGCTGGCCTCCGAGCCGAAAGACGACGTGGTCGGGAGCTGGCAGGTCTGTTCCCCACAGACGGTCGGCGGGTTCAGCGCGGTGGGGTACTTCTTTGGCCGCGATCTACACCGTGAATTGGATGTACCCATCGGTCTGGTACACAGCAGTTGGGGCGGTAGCCGGGCCGAGCCCTGGACACCGCGCAAGGCACTGCTTTCGCATCCGAGTTACAGACCCGAGGTCGAGAAGTTAGACGCCAAGCTCGCCGCTTACCTCGCCGACAAAGACGCGATGGACGCCCGATACGCCAAGGACACCGAAGCATACCCACGCACCCTGGCCGCGTTTCACCGGCGCATCGAAGACGACGGCGATGGGTTGGCCCAATTGTGGCAAGCGCGTAACTATGCGACGGATAGCTGGGGCGTCGCGCAGGTGCCCGGCCCTTGGGAATCCAACGCCGGTCAGGATATGGCTGAGTTCGACGGCGTGGCGTGGTTCCGGCGGTCGGTCACGATCCCCGACGATTGGGCCGGCCTCGACCTGCAACTGAACCTCGGGCAGATCGACGACACCGATCAGACATTCTTCGATGGCCAACAGGTCGGGCGGACCGGGTTTGATGTGTCCAGCCCGCACACCGTTCTGCGGACTTATTCTGTGCCGGGCAGTCTGGTCACACCGGGTGAGCACAGCATCTCGGTGCGTATCGTCGACCTCATGGGCGCCGGCGGACTCGTCGGCTCGCCTCAGTTCATGACGTTGGCACCCGTCGGTGGCGGCGTCACCCAGCCCATCACGCTTGCCGGCCAGTGGAAGTACCGCATCGACTTTGCGGTCCATAACTCTGAGTATCCGGTTGCCCCGCAGGAGCCGGCGCAGATCAATGCGCAGTTCACGTCGCCCATGGCGATGTACAACGGGATGCTCCACCCGTTGGTCCCCTACGGCCTGCGCGGCGCGATCTGGTATCAGGGCGAATCCAATGCACGCGAAGCGCTGGCCTACCGCGAGTTGCTGCCACTAATGATCCAAGGCTGGCGTGATGTGTGGGCCAAGCCGCAGATGCCTTTCGGGATCGTGCAA
>JAJDCT010000437.1 GCA_029260695.1 Phycisphaeraceae bacterium | reverse complement strand
GTCCGGCGCGGACTTGAAATCGAAGCTGAGCAGACCGCCGTCGGCCTCCTTGACATGACCACCGGCCGGCTTGCGATGCTCCGGCCCGACACCATGTACTACGCCGCCAGCGTCCCGAAGATCACCATACTCCTGTCGTATTTCCAGACCCACCCTAACGCGGCCGAGAACCTCGACGACGAAACACGCCAGGAGTTGGGCCTGATGATCAAGCGGTCCGACAACACGCTTGCAGCAAAGTACAGCCAACAACTCGGGTTTGAAACTATTGCTGATGTCCTGACCTCGCCGCAATACCGGTTGTACGACCCCCTGCGCGGCGGGGGGCTGTGGATGGGCAAACACTACGCCAAGGGTGATGAACGCAACCGCGACCCGTTGGCAGGCGAATCACACGCCGCGACCGTCCGGCAGCTGCTCCGTTACTACCTGATGCTCGAGCAGGGCCGACTGGTCAGCCCACGGGCATCGAAAACGATGCGCGAAATCTTCGAGAGCCCGGGCATCGAGCACCTCAAGTCCAAGGTCGTTCTTGGGCTCGCAGGCCGGGACGTTCAGATCATCCGTAAGAGCGGCACGTGGAGCGACTGGTACGCCGACTCGGCTGTGGTCACAGGCGGCGACGGCCGGCACTACATCCTGGCCGTACTCACCCACACACCAGCAAACCCAGACCACGACCCGCCACGCGCAATCGGCAACGAATACATCGTCACGATCTCACGCAGCATAGACGACTGGGCGACAGCCGGGTTCACCGGTGAGGCACCAGAGGCCATGCCCGCAACACAGCCGGAGGACAACTGATGCCCACCGACATCACCGACGACGAATACAGACGGATCGAAAAGTTGATTGCCAGCGACGCCAGCCCCGTCGGGATCGACGCCAAGAAGACCCACGTCCTGATCCTGCACAAACTCACCCAGATCGAACGGCGCCTTGAAGCGATCGAACAAAAACAGAAATCGAACGGTTAATCAACAAAGCGCCGCGGCAAGGCGTGCTTCAGCACGCCGTCCAGAATCAAAAAAAATATCCCGATCTGAATTACAAAGCCACAGCACCAAGGAGAAGTGAAGATGATACGTTTTGAAAAACCAAATCGGTTCAGTTGGATGGCCTTGATGTTGGTTGGCGTTCTGTCTGCCGGGACGGTGGTGTTGGCCGAGGAAGAACCCGCCGATACGCAGCCTGCTGCCGAAGCCCAGCCCGCCGAAGCTCAACCCGATCAGGATGAAGCCCCCGCCACCGCATCCGAAGAGTCAGGCGACGAAGACACGGATAGTGATGAGGCTCAAGCCGACGCCCAGGAAGCCGACCCGGAGGCCGACCCGGAAAACACCCCGGACTACGCACTACTATTGGACCCCTCCCACGAGAGCTGGAGCCGGCAGGCCCCAGACGAATTCAAGGTTAAATTCGTGACGACCCAAGGCGACGTCGTGATCCAGGTCACACGTGCCTGGGCCCCACTTGGTGCCGACCGGTTCTACAACCTGGTCGATCACGGCTTCTACGACGGCGTCAAGTTCTTCCGCGTGATCGAAGGGTTCATGGCCCAGTTCGGGATCAACGGCAACCCCGAGGTCTCCGCCGTCTGGCGCGACCAGCGCATCATCGACGATCCCAACACGCAGCCCAACACACGCGGCCGGATCACCTTCGCCATGGGCGGCGCAAACACCCGCACCAGCCAGCTCTTTATCAGCTTCCGTGACAACAGCCGCCTGGATAACCAAGGCTTCTCACCCTTCGGCGAGGTCATCGAAGGCATGGACGTGGTCGACAAACTCTACACCGGCTACGGCGAATGCGCCCCCGGCGGCTCAGGCCCCAGACAGGGACGCACCCAGTACGAAGGCAACCCCTACCTCGAAGCCGAGTTCCCCAGACTCGACAGCATCATCTCGGCAAGGGTCGTGGAGTAACACCGCTTGAAATGAAACCTTGCGCCCCTTCATCTTCCCTCAGCCCCCGGCTCTGCCGGGGGACCGGTATCAGACCACTGCACAACCGCGATCCAAACTTATGCTGATGAACCAAACCGATTTCTTAAAGACCAAGTTCAACCAAGGCCTAAGCTACACCGATTTCGTCGCGTTGGGTGACGCCGAAGGCCACCGCATGCCGTGGGACCAGCGGTACGGTCAACTCACACTGGATAGTGAACAGGCGGCGTTGGTAGGGGGGTTCACGCGGAAGATACACGTGCTCTGCCTGACCGGGACCTGGTGCGGGGACTGTGCACTGCAAGGCTCAACCATGCAGCGTATCGCTGAGGCGAACCCGCAAGCGATCGACCTGCGTTTTTTATTGCGTAGCGAGGAGCACGCGGATCTGGTGGTCAAGAGCCAGATCAACGCGGGTTTCCGTGTGCCTGTGACGTGGTTCCTGGCTGAGGACTTCGAGCCGGTGAGTTGGTTCGGGGACCGGACGCTAAGCCGATACCGCGCGATGGCGCTCAAGGCGATCGGCCCGGAGGTACGGGCCACGCTGCCCCCACCCTCTGACGACCCGGTGCGCGAGGTTCTACAAGAGGTGCTCGACGAGTTCGAGCGTGTACACCTGTTGTTACGGCTAAGTGGCCGGCTGCGTGAGAAGCACGGGGATTGATTCGAGGACTTCATCGCGGATCAGATCCGGCCAATCGGATTAAATCATCTAGCCACTGTGGGGATCTCGGATTCATAACACCTTCATCCGGAGCCGAACATGAGAACGACTACCTGTCTTACGCTGGCCTGTTTGTTGTTATTAAACACCAGCGGCTTCGCCGAAACTCCGCAAGCCCAGTCTCCCGAGGCCACGCCCCCCGAGCCCACGCTCCCCGAGGCCGCGGCCATCGAGGGGCCGACCGACTACGCGGCGTTGGATCGGTTTATACACGAGTACACCGACGAGGTTGAGGGCGGTAACGGCCGGTGGGCTTTCGAGATCGAGGGTATGGGTGTGATGGTGATGGCGGATCAGGCCGCCGACCGGATGCGGATCATGACGCCGGTCGCACGCGTGGCGGACTTTGAAGATAGCGAGTACCAACGGCTCCTTGAGGCCAACTACGACCGCGCTCTGGACGCCCGTTACGCGATCAGCGGCGGTGTGTTGTGGTCGGCGTTCATCCACCCGATGTCCAGCCTCAGCCACGATCAGTTCGACGATGGGCTTGAGCAGGTCGTCCGCCTGTCCGGCAGCTTCGGCACGACATACACCAGTTCCGACATGGTGTTCGCACCCGGTGGACAACAACGCGAGGACCAGCCGGACCAAGGCGGGGCACCTCAGCAGCCCAATGAATCGTCCCCGCATGACCACGGCGCGCCACCGGCCCCCAGGTCTTGACACCGCACCCGTATTCCTTTTTACAACGACACGAGAAAGAGAAGCCATGCAGATGCCTAAAGCACCCACGCCCGCATCGTCCCTTTGTTTGTCTGCGCTCCTGATCGCGGCCCTGTGTGTCGGG
>JAJDCT010000436.1 GCA_029260695.1 Phycisphaeraceae bacterium | reverse complement strand
TAGCTCAGGGGTTTGGGCACTACGAGGCCGAGTACGCAGCGATACGGCAGCGCGTTGGGCTTATGCACCTACCGCACAGGGCCGTGCTGCGGTTCACCGGAGACGACCGCCAGGATTTCCTGCACCGTATGCTGACACAAGACATCAACGGCTTAAAAGGCGGCTCAACAGTACGGGCCTTTCAGATCAACCAGAAAGGCCGGGTCGTGGCGGACATCATCGTTCATCACGGCGACGCGGACACCTGGCTGGAGATGGATCGGTTCGACCTGCCAGCCGTCCGCGAGATGTATGAATCACACCTGTTTGCAGATGACGTAGCCATCGAGGACTGGACCGACCAGCGCACGGCGCTGGCCCTGCATGGCCCGTCATCGGTCAACCTGCTTCGCGCCGTCAGCGAAGAGGACCCCCAACCGATGTCTGACATGCCCGGGACGCACCATGTGCTGACGCTGGCAGGAGTCCGGGTGACTGTGTACAGGTGGGACGCCTGCGGCGTGATGGGCTTTGGGCTCTGGGTCCCGACGGATAAAGCGACGGAGGTGTATCAGTCACTGCTGAGCGCATCCGGTTACGAGTTGGACCAGCCGAGCGCCCAGACGGATCCCAACGCGGCGGCGGAATTTGCTCAGCGCCGTCGGGCCAGCCTGCGTGGTCGGCCGATCGGTTGGTCTGCATTCAACACCGCGCGGATCGAAGCGGGTTCCCCCATCTTCCACGTCGACTTCGGACACGATTCACTCCCCGCGGAGACCGGGCTGCTCGATGAAGCAGTCAGCTTCACCAAAGGCTGCTACCTGGGCCAGGAGATCGTCGCCCGGATGCAGAGCCTGGGCCATCCTAAGCGCGTGCTGGTTGGGCTGCGTGTTGAAGGCGAAGCACTCCCCGTGGCAGGTGCCCAAGTCACCGAGCCAGTGGGAGACAGCACCGACAATAGCATTGACGATAACGCCGGCTCGCCCACCGCGACGCACAAGGTCATCGGCGGGGTGACCAGCTCGGCAGCCTCACCCCTGCTCGGCCACACACCCGTTGTGTTCGCGGTGATGAAATGGGGGCATCACACGCCAGGGACCCGCGTGCTGGTCCCGGCCGAGGGAGTTCTTGTGAAGGCACGCGTCCAAGGCCTGGGTTTCCTCAATCCCCAAGCCCCGTGAGCGGGTAATACCCAGCCGGCTGGCCGAACCGTACAGCCGAAAGCCGCGTGAATAGGCGGTGTGTCCGATAGTCATAGGGGTAAAACCCGATGCCCGGGGATAGGATTTCCACGCCGATCCTGCCGTAGCCTTGCTATCCTGTTGTTGTTGTTTCAGTGTCTATCGCACCGATAACAACTTGGGGGCCTATTCACGGAGAGCGGCCAGATATGAACCAACCCGCGTACCAGATCGAACGGGACCGCCGGGTATTAGTGGCTCGCCCGAACCGTGCCGAGTGCACTGGTTCAGACATCGCCTCTCTCGTCGTTGAGCTGTGCAGACGGATTGACCAGGCCGACGCCGACAGCGTGGTAGTCGAGTTGAGCAATGTCCAACACATGGATTCCTGCTGCCTGGGAAGGCTCATGGTCCTGCACCAACACACCCGGTCCGCAGGCGGTTCAGTCGCACTGGCACGGTGCCAACCCAACGTCGAATTCCTATTCAAGATGACACGGCTGGATAAAGTACTGGGGCTCTACGGCAGCACCGAAAACGCCATCACCGAACTACGCGACCGACGCACCCGACCCAAACCGCCTCACGCCCGCCCCCACGGCTCCGATAGTGCCTCTCCCCGGGACCCTCAGGATTCCCGGAATACCCACGGCTACGCCCCAATGCTCGCGGCGCTGCTTCGGGCACACAGGCGGATACACGCACACCAGCCTGCCACCCACGAGCCGAGGATGCACCCCGGCTCAGGTTCTTAACACCGACGCTAGGCGCCACATGTTTAGGTACCCGGATGCACCGGCAAGCCCATAGGTGCCCGGTCCTGTCGGTCGTACCAATCGTATCATCTGGCGAACCTCGGCCAAGTAGAGAATGCGGGCAACCCTCTAGTCCCGCCTCATCCACAGCCGCGACCATCCGATAAAGACAGCGAGGCGCAACAACGCACGAGGGTGTGGAGGATCATCATGCTCCCCGAAGGCTTCGAAATCGAACAAGCTGGGCAACTGGTCACCTCATACCTGCGCGCCGCGGAAGTCGCGCACGCCGACATGCAGGAACTGATGCAGGAGTGCATCGAAAAGATCCGTTACAACAACGCACAGAACTTCATCTTCGACCTTGAACAAGTCGAATTCCTCGCGTCTGCCTGCATCGGATCACTCGTAGAATTCCTCCAGGAAGTCGAGCACTGTCGAGGCCAAATCGCGCTGGTCAACTGCCAAGACAACGTCTCGTTCCTCTTCAAGGTCACCCGGCTGGACAATGTCTTCGGGCTCTTCGACGACATGGAAGAGGCGGTTGAAAGCTTCTAACGCAGTTCGGTATCCGGCATGGCGTGTGGGCTCCCTTAGATAAAGCGTGTGACGTATCGGCCCGGCCGTGACGCACGCTAGAAGCACAGCATATGAGCCCTAAGACCCCCGAACACAGCCCTCCCGGTAACGCCCGCCCTTTGTTTAGCCGAATCCATAGAGGCGGCCTTATTACAAGGCGGCGCCGGGTACTTCAAACCTTCGTTATCGGGTGGTGATCCATGGACAAAGATCAAACACAAAACGGATCGGGCAACGGCTCAGACGCCAGTCCAGCCAAGCGCAGCCCAATCAAAACCGCCATACAGATCGTCCTGACGCTGGCCCTGTTTTTCGTCGTCGCCACAGCGATCGTTGTCTTCCTGGCACGATCCGAGCCTGCCTACTGGCAGGAGAACCAGACCTTCCTGCGCGAATCCTCACCCCAGCAGATCGAACAACTCGCGGAACAGGTCGACGAGCAACTCAAAGCCCTGGCAAACCTCGGGCTTGATAATGCTCAAGACCAGACCGACACCGCCGGGCAGACCCGACCTCTGCCCGGCCCAGACGCGGCCACGGGCGATGTCAGCACCGCCAAGATCAAACCCGAAGACATCCACATCAACACCGACCAGACGATCACACTCAGCAACGAACAACTCGCCGCCGTCGTGCAGTCACGGCTTGACGGTTGGATGGGAGACCGGGGTTACGTCAAACCGGCCGAGGTCACCGACCCGATGGTCGCCGTCGACTCAGGCAAACTGGTGATGGCGTTTGAGCTCCAGGCTGGTGGGCTGACCCAGGTCATCTCCGGGAAGTTTGACCTGAAGATCCGCGACGACGGCATGGCCGAGCTCTCTATGAGTAGCTTCCTGGTCGGCAAGCTCCCCGTGCCCGCCAAAGCGATCGGCGAACACCTCCGCAAGCAATCCAGCGGTGACGAACGCGCCGCCAAGGTGGGCCAATGGCTGGAAAAACTCCAACACTTGGAGTTCAAACCCGTCATCGAGCTGGACCACCGCCGCCGCGCCCGCGTTCAGGACTATAAGCTCTTGGATAAGGGCCTGGAATTAACTGTCCGCGTCCAGGACCACAAGACCTACAAAGCCATGAACCAGGCGCTGGCGGGTGTCCCGGTGGATTGAATCTCAAAACCTGCTCTATATCTTCAATCCGAACGTGCCTGCCCGGCTTCTGATGCTTCTTCGATCTCGATGAGCTGGCCGGTCTTAACATCGAAGAGGAAGCCATAGATACGGACCTCGGGCGACACCAGTGGGTGATTCCGAATGCGCTGAACATCTTCGACTACCGCCGCCTCGGGATCCGAGATGGAAAGCCAACGCACAAACTGTGCCTCGGTCGACCCACCACCGCTGTCTTGGTTACGCCACAGCTTCCCGTCGTATGTGGCCGTTTTCAAGCTGGTTTTCAGTAACCCCGCGATGGTCGCGTCGTCGAAGTACTCCATACCACAATCGGTGTGGTGGATGACAAACCATTCGCGTGTCCCAAGCATTTTGTGCGAGACAACCAGGGAGCGGATCGCATCGTCCGTAGCCCGTCCCCCCGCATTCCGGAAGACGTGGGCATCGCCCTCCGTGAGCCCGGCAAATTGGGCCGGGTCCAGCCTTGCATCGATACAGGTCAAGATCGCAAATTTGCGGCCGGGCGGCATGGGCAGGTCGGCCTTGTCGCCAAATCCATCCGCGTACGATTGGTTTGCTTTAAGAATCTGGTTCTTGATATCTGACATCATCTGCTCCAAGGGGGTAAGGGTCGTGTCGAAAACCGAGGCGAGGCCATTACAGCCCGGCCCCGTTACCAGGCCTCAAGCGAATAACGGCTTGCGGTCGATTATGCGGCGGGCGTCGGCGACTTGGCCGCGGTGCATCGTTGGATGCAGCATGAGAACCAAAAAACATCCACCCACCGTACCCATGAACTTTTCTCGGCCCGACGGGCAGTTTTTGCTCGGCTGGCTCAGGTCCTCGTCGGACATCCCCTCCAAGACGCTCAGCGTTTGCTCGCGGACTTCATCGAGTTTCTGCCGCACTTCGTCCCAGGGAAGATAATGGTCTGCCTCGACCACCGGTTCCGTGCCACCGCCGAACCTCTCCTTCCAGCCGATCAGTGGGTTCTCGTTACCCAACATGACGTGGTTGACCATGTTCGCTTCGGCATACGCCAGATGTCCGAGGATCCACAGCGGATGGTTGCCCCCCTTGGACGTGGGCTGCGCCAGCGGGGTTTCTTTCATGTCGTCAATGAGGGCTAGCGTGAGGGCCTTGCTCGCCTCGAGGCCCGTACGGATGAAGTCAATCGTTTTCATTGTGTTCTCCTGTTTTGCTGAGGCAGAGGGCTGCCGTGCTGTATTTATCGCGGCTCCGGATCGGAACCGCACCATCTACTCATCAATCAATACAAATAGTGAATGCATGTTCAATAAAAGGCCAAAAAATTATCCCAGCAGCGACAGGGTGGTAATTACGACGCCTCGCACCGCCTTCTTACCCGCGCCCGCCCGGGCCATGACACTCAACCCCTGCTTGGTATTCACCAGGAAGGCCGCCATCTCGCCGGGATCCGATTGCCCCCCCCACTCACCCGCCTTTCGAGCCGCGTCCAGTTTCTGAGCCATAGCATCCCGCAACCGCTCCGTGGCACGACGAGCCAGTTGGGCCACACCTTTCTTTTCGTTACCAAACTCGATCAGCGTGCTGTCGATAAAACAGCCTTTGCAGTTAGGGGACGACATATAATCACCCCAACAATGAATCAATGCCTTGACGTTCTCAAGCGGGGTCCCGGGTCCCTCCAAAATCTTCATCCCCTGGCCAAGGGCTCGCTCACAGTAGAGGTCAAACGCCCTGTCATAAAGCACCTTCTTATCACCAAAGGCGGCGTACATGCTGCCGCTGTTGAGGCCCATCGCGGACAATAAGTCCTCACAGGTCGCGCCTTCGTATCCCTTCCGCTGAAATACCTCCAGCGCGGCAGCCACGGCCTGTGCCTCATCGAATTCTCTGGGTCGTCCGCGGGCCATGGGTAAAGCATAGCATTTATTGAATGGGCAGTCAATATTGTAAGGGCGTTTTTT
>JAJDCT010000435.1 GCA_029260695.1 Phycisphaeraceae bacterium | reverse complement strand
CCCGGCTGACCAGGACCTGGTCCTTGCCAACGATCGGGATGTTGTTCTCGGCCTGGCAGGCGACGACGCAGGCGCTGCAGCCGATGCAGGCGCTCATGTCGATCGACATGCCCCAGGCGTGGGGGTGGTTAAACGCTTCCGGGCCGCCTTCTCGCTTGGGCTCGGTCTTGTATGGCGCATCCCAGAGCTGCAGTGTCACCCCGCCGTGCTCGTTCTTGTGTACGAAGTGCGGGTCTTTCTGATACTCGTCGAACGAGGCGTCCTTGATGATCAGCCCGCTGTGGCCCTTGACCCCGACACGCTGCTTGGTCAGCTTCATGCCCAGGGGATCGATCAGGTGGTGGTTCTGCGTCAGTGCCAGGTCGTAATGTTTGCCTGTCGCTGCGATCTTGGCCTCACGGGCGATCCCGGGGCGCTTGCTGGTCCTAAGTGAGTAGGTATCAAACCCAACTTCTGTCCCGACCGGGCCCGCGACTTTCCGCGCGTAACCCAATGGCAACGCCACCGAGCCCGCGGCCTGCCCCGGCATCAGGTACGCGGCAATCTCCAGCGATCGGCCGTCAACCGTAATCGTGATGATGTCGCCCTGCTTGACGCCGAGCTTCTTGGCGTCGGCGATGTTGATCAGTGCCGCATTATCCCAGGTCAGCTTCGTCAGCGGTCCGGGCAGCTCCTGCAACCAGCCGTTGTCCGCAAACCGACCGTCGTACACGCTTGGGTCGGCCTGGAAAGTCAGCTCGAAGTCGACCGTCTCAGCCAACACGGGCTGGAAGTTGTCCGCGGTCTTGGGTCGATCCTTCAACGGCTTGAGCGCCGAGCCCTCAACCAAGCCCTCGTGCAACGACTTGCGCCAAACCCCCTCGAACCCAACGGTCGGAAGCAACTGCGCGAATGTCTGGCGAACGATTGTGTACCCGTCGGTCGCATCTTCGCCGAGCATCATCGAGATCAGCTCGACGGGGCTCTTGGATTCGCTACCCTTGCGCGCGATAGGCAAGATCAGGGGCTGCTGGATACTCAGCGTCCCGTCCCAAGCCCGGCCGTCACCCCAGCACTCCAGGTAATTCGCCCTGGGCAGCTGCCAGTCGCACAGACGAGATGTCTCGTTGCGGTATTCGGTCAGGTGGATCGATGTCTCAAGCCGGGAGAACTGACCCGCCAAGTCCAAGTCGGCTGGCGCGTCATACGCCGGGTTGCCCCCGAGGACCAGCAGGTGCTTGGTCCGGTTGGTTTTGATCCCGTTATCCAGTTCGGCGATGTCCCGGAAGCTGCCCCCGCCGGAACCGCCGGCAACCCCGGGCTCTTCGATTAACTCAACGGTGTGCCCGATGTTGCCCATCGCGTCATTGATCGCCCAGCAAAGGGCGTGGACCTCGGCGGGCTGATTCGCGCCTGCAACGACCAGGGTCTTGCCGCGACGCGCAGCTGGGTTCAACTCCTTGGCGATCGCTTCAACGAATGCGCTCGAGCCGTTGAGGTTGCTGGAACCGGAGCGCAGCTTCAACAGCTGTGCAAGCGCCACCGCCAACTCGCCAACCTTCGCCGAACGGATCGGCAGGCGGTGGTCGGCGACACTGCCGGTGATCGACATCGCGCTCTCGGCGGCGTACAGCCGGCTCATCTTGCCTTCGTCCGCGCTCTTACGGCCCAAAGCCCAGTCGTGGGCGTGACGCACCTGGTTGGGGTGGTTCCCTAGTAGATCGCTATCAAAGCAGACGATCACCTCGGCCTTGTCCAGGTGGTATTGCGGACGCACCCGCTTGCCGAACGCCAGTTTCCCGCCTTCGATCTCGTTGTCGCGGTTGATCGGCTCGTACTCGTACCACTTCACACCCGGGAACGCCGCCAGAAACCCGTCCTTCATACGCGCAAGCGACGGGCTGGAGCTTGTTTCACTTAACACCGCAAACGAACCGGGCTTCGCCTTGATCTTCCCGATCAACTCATCCGAGGCGGCCTTGAAATCGCCCCAGTTCGGTTTCGTGCCGTCGCCGTTTTCCTTGCCCCGGCCGATCTGACGCAGGCGGTAAGGGTCATACATCTGCAGGATGCTGGCCTGTGTGAATGCGTCGGCTGCACCCAGCGAGCCGGGGTGCAGCGGGTTGCCCTCGACCTTGATCGGCCGGCCGTCAAAACTCGACACCAGCACACCGTTAGCGACACCGCCACGCTCGATCATCGAGGCGTAATGCGTCGGCACACCGGGCGTCAGGCCCTGGGGCCTTGCCGCGAACGGCGCAAGCTTCTCTTCGGGCCAACGTCGGCAGCCCGCCAGAGTCAGCCCAGCAAGCGACATCGACGCCGCCATCAGCTGCACGAAGCGCCGACGTGAGACCGACAGCACGTCCTCGGGGTCATAACCCGCGAACTCTTCTTTGAGAAGCTCGCTGACCTTCGGGTCGGCCGAATACTCTTCAAGGCTGCGCCAGTACGCGCTACCCGTCGATTTGTCATTTACCTGTGGCAAGTGGAGCAACTCGTCATATAGGCTTCGTCGTTGATCAAAAGTTTCTTCTTCTGTTCCCGGCCGATTCGCAGTTGGGCATTCTCAAGGGTTTCGCCCTCCATGAGGGTCGGCTCCCATGCCAGGTCCGTGACCTTGTCCAGTGGACGCAGGTGCTTCTCCGGGGCGCGGTGACAATCCAGACACCAACCCATGCTCAGCGGCTTGACCTGCTGGACGACCGTCATCTTGTCGACCCGGCCGTGGCAGCTCACGCAACTCACGCCCTTGTTCACATGGGCAGAGTGATTGAAGTAGGCGTAATCAGGCAGGTCGTGGACCTTGACCCACTCAACGGGCTCGCCGGTCTCGTTGCTCTTGAATAACGCCTCAAGACGGGGGCTATCTGAACGGATTGCTGAGTGGCAGTTCATACACGTCTGCGTCGGGGGGATCGCCGCAAAAGAAGCATCCTCCACCGTCGTATGGCAGTACCGACAGTCCAGCCCCAACTCACCGACGTGCAGCGCGTGGCTGTAGGGGACCGGCTGCTCGGGGGCGTAACCGACGTTCAACGTGTTCGCCGAAAACCCAAGCCCAACGACAACCGGCGCAATCGCCCCCCCACCTGCGGCACAGACGATGATGACCGGCAACAAATAGTTGGCCCATCGGGGAAATACAAACTTGTCTGACGGGGTCTGATCGTGGGACATAGTAGAGATACGGGTCCGCCTCTTTGTTCGCTGATACACGGGCGCTTCCTTGCGCCTCTGCTTCCTTGCCTTATCAATCGCGAGCCATACCAATGCGAACAATAACGAAGTGGTCGTCCGATGACAAAGTCGGCACCCTATCAACCACACGCACCCGACCGGCGCAGTGCCTTTGGCCTGACTTCGACCCGATTCCGCCGCACGCTGGAAAAATCCCCACCCAATGAAAAGACACGTCCACCACCGCAAGCTAACCCATTGAGAGAAAATCCCACCTGTTTCATCCACCGATTCACCGTAGCGATGGCGGTCCACACCGTGCCCTGGCAAAGCTACATGATATGGACGACGTGACCGCTGAAGGTGAAAACCACACGGGACAACACGCACTCAAATGATTTTAAAACTATGAAATTTAAATAGTTAAGCGATTCATCGTGTCGTCTGATTCGATCCGATCCACATCAGATCCCCCCTGCCAGGCATAAACACGCCCCGCTAACGGGGACAACCAGATAAGAGCCGCTTAGATTGAGGCCATGACACCGGCACCCGTCGACGGCCAGCCTATTACGTTGCCCGGCTTACCCGCGAGACTTACACTGCCCGGCATGAAAGACCCTTTGAATAACACCACGCACGCCCATGGGTCTGAATACCGACGGACCTACGGGCTGTCACAGACGAAGTTATTCACACACCCAATGAAGGGCTCCATCCTTTTTGGGCTCGCTTGTCTGCTTATGGCCGTCCTCATGGGCATGCCCACGACTCTGTCCGCCGGGCCTTCATATAACGTGGACGGGATGATCGGGCAGGTCAACGGCAGGGCGATCTACACAAACGCTGTCCTGGACGAGCAGCTACGCGAAACCCTGGCACGCTGGGGCAGGGAGCTACCCCTGGACACCTTCCGCAAGCGTGCCGCCGAACGGATTGCTGTCAAACTCAACAGCATGGTCACCGATGCACTGGTCTATGGCGAAGCCAAACGCGATCTGTCTGATCAAGAACGCCAAGGGCTGACCGTGGCCCAATCCAGGCAACGCGAACAGCTTCTCAGGGAGTACGGCCAAGGCTCACCCGCGCTCGCCGAGGCCAACATGATCGAACAGACCGGGCTAAACATGAACCAGACCCTCGAGCAATGGCGCCAGGCCGCTGTCGTCTCCCGGTACATGGGTCAGAAACTGCGGCCCAAGATCAATGTAACAAGAAAAGATGTAAAGCGTTATTATGCAGATCATTATGATGAATTTAACCCACCCGGCAGCCGCACCGTCCGGGTCATCCAGACCGCCTCGCAAGACGACGCCCAGCAGATCCGCACGCTCTTGGACCAGGGCACACCCTTCGCCGAAGCCGCCCAAGGCGATTTAAACCTCTTCCGCCAAGACACCGGCGGGCTCATGGGCGCCCTGGCAGGCGAACAGATCTTCGCCGATCCACAGGTCAACGAAGCCACCCTAGCTCTCGAAGCAGGCCAGTGCGTCGGACCTATCACTGTCGGCGACAAGAGCTGGTTCGTCTGCGTCGAGAAACTCGAACAGCCCGACAGCCAACCCCTGATGGATGTCCAGGTCCAGATCCACGCCACGCTCTACGAACAACAGCTGCGTGAACATTCCGAACGTTACCGCGAGAAGCTGTTCGACGATGGCAGCTACAACTCCATCGAGCAGATGACCGTAAGCCTGCTTGAGATCGTGACAGACCGCTACGCCAAGACAAGCCAGTAGCCGACGTGCCTGCCAACAAAACCCTCTTAGAACGGGTAACCGACTTCGTCGACGCGGTACGCTTAAAGCTTCAGCGCCGATCAACCACCGGCGCCCGTGGCGAACGTGTCGCCGCGAAGATGCTCAAAAACAAAGGCTACCGCTTGATGGCCCGCAACCTCCGCAATCGGTTTGGGGAGATCGATATCGTTGCGCTGGCACCGGACAACCAAACCGTCGTGATCGTCGAAGTCAAAGCCGCCCAATCCGCCGACGCCTTGCCAGAGCTGCGTGTCAACCACCACAAGCAGCGCCGCCTCACGACCTTGGCTGCGCAGATCGTCAGACGCTACAAGCTCCAGGACCATCCGATCCGCTTCGACGTTGTCGCAGTCAACCTCCCGACCGATGCAGACGACCCCGTGATACGCCACTACATAGCCGCGTTCGACTCACACATCTAGCGCATTCTCCATCCATCCGTAGAGCATCTCTACGCCAGTGATAGATCCGTTTTATTGTAACCGTAGCGTGTGATGTTTAGCCGCCGCGGCCACGCGGCGTACTCCGGGCGTGGCCGCCAAGGCTAAACTGTTATACAACGCTATAGATAAGGTGAAACCGGCCCAGCGTGTCGGTCCTTCACAGCCGTGGATATCTATCCGCGGACACCACCTATCCATGCGGTGCGATGACTCGCTGCCTGCTACGCTTGGGTTGAGAAAGCATTAACCGTTACGTCCCGGCCTGTAACCGTTCGCTGAGGATACGACGAAACACACCCAGCGGGGCGTCTTTGCCGGTCCACAACTCAAACTGTGCCCCGGCCTGGCGGACGAACATCTCAGTGCCAGGGATCGTCGCGCAACCGGCATCCGCCGCGGTGCGTAATAACCTCGTCTGCACCGGGTTGTAGATCGTGTCGAACACCACCACGCCCGGGCCAAACCCCTTGGGCGTAACACCGCCGGGCAAAGGCGAATCATCGACATTCGGGTGCATCCCGATCGGCGTGCAGTTGATATAGACATCGGCCTCGCAAGCCGGCAGGTCGCCAAGCGGTGCCGAGGCCACGCCGAATTGCTCCGCCAACGCCTCGGCCCGCTCGGGCGTACGGTTGTAGACCGTGACCCGCGCACCGCAATGCGTAAAACCCGCAACCACCGCACGCGCCGCTCCCCCGGCACCGATCACAGCGACACGCTTGCCATCGAGACCTTCACGCCGGATCGACAACCCATCACACACCGCGTCCAGCGCAGCGGCGTAGTCGGTGTTACACGCATACAACGAGCCGTCACCGCGCACCTGCAGCGTGTTCGCAGCGCCGATACGCTCCGCCAGCGGTTCGATCTCGCCACGGGAACCATGCTCTTTTACGAACCTCAACAGGTTTTCTTTATGCGGGATCGTCACGCTCGCCCCGCCGAAATGCAGCGACGGTTCACCGAGCCAGGTCGACACC
>JAJDCT010000434.1 GCA_029260695.1 Phycisphaeraceae bacterium | reverse complement strand
CGGCGCGAGCTTCGCTAGCCGTTCCGCCAACTCGATCTGGCTCTGATAAAAAAAGTCCGTCCCCGACATATGGATAAATCGTTGCGTCTGTTCGATGATCGCTTCAACAACGTAGGGGTGGCTGTGCCCGCTGGCGGTGACCGCGATACCGGCCGCCATATCCAGGAACTTGTTCCCGTCAGGATCAACCACGACAGACCCGATCCCACTTTCCATTACCAGCGGGTAGTCCCGGGTGTACGACGGGCTGGTCACTTTTTGATCGCGCTCGGTCAAAGCCTTGGCTTTGGGCCCCGGCAGATCGGTCACCAGGAGCGGGGCATCGGGCTGATCGGGGATCAAAGGAAACTTGTCGTGTCGCATCAGATCGGTCCTTTACTGCGGGTTTCAAAGGGGCAATCTTCAAGCCTCTACATGAGCCATGCGAAAGTGAACACCAGAGTATAACTAACATAATAATCCTTGATGTCTCTTGATGCCTTGGACTAGCCAAGGGATCTCACGGTCACCCGGGCATCTCCCAGGCGACACCTTGCCTGGGACCTGTGCAATCGACCGATGGGAGGATATGTTGGGTACTCATCATGTGTGTCTTGCCATAACCGAGGGGCCATAGGAAAGGGAACCGAGATGAAGCCGTACCGAGCGTTGCTATTGATGGCCTGCACATTCGTGGTCGGAGCCGGCCGGGTGTGGGCAGAGGACACAGAAACAGCGACGCAACCCGCGCCGTCGACACAAGCCGCAACCCAAACAACAGGCGTAGAAGAAACGCCAACGATCAAGCCACGGAAGGTCCGTGTCGGGGCGTGGAATATCGAATGGCTAAGCCAGCCGACCAAGCGCTACGGCAAAGCAAAGGGGAAGACACAGACGGCCGCCGACCTGGCCGACTACATCGCCGCCTCGCGCGTCGAAGTGCTGGCGCTCGAAGAGATCTGCCCGACCAACCTCAGTAATCCACTGAGATACGACCCCCAGGTGGATGGGCCGTTGGACAATGAGGTCCTGCGTGAGGCATTGTTGATCGTCTCAAAGAAGACCAAAGGCGAGTGGATATTCCGCCTGTTCCCAAACAACTACAAGACCACGGCGACCAATCAACTCACCGGCATCGCCTGGGACACGACTAAACTCACCGTGCTCGGCGAGTCATGGCAGGCGATCGACTATAACAAATCCAAAGGCCTGTCCTGGTACCGCCCGCCCCACGCCACCGCGTTCTCCACAGGCGAAGGCATGACCGACCTGGTCATCATCCCGATCCACATGAAAGCCTATGACGATGAGTCATCTGCCAGGCGGCGCGTCAGGGAGGCCACCGAATTGACCGAGGCCCTGGCACAATCCGACCACGACCCGGACCTGCTGATCATCGGCGACGCGAACTGCCACAAGGGTGACGAGCAAGCGATCAAGGTCTACCAGGCCGCCGGCTTCGTGGACCTGAACAAACGCAACTTCCCGACCCACGTCGGCAACCCGCCGCTTGACCGCGCGTTCGTCCCCAAGGACCAGCCGGAATTCGCCAAGCGCTTCTTCCAGGTCTTCGACAAGCCCTACCTGGCTCGCAGAAGGCTAAAACCCAACGCCTTCCACGAACGCTACTCCGACCACTACATGGTCATCACCACGATTCAGGCCGGCGAGGATGATGACTGACTGGATCAGAGTATCTTGCGTCATCTACAAAGTGCCTACCCTTACCAGCCGTGGATGAATATCCGCGGAACCTCGCATGTACATGCGAGGCTATGACCAAACGGTTCAACAACGAGTAAACAGCCGAGTCACTCCCCCTGCATCACCGGCAGCGTGACCAGGGCGTCGCGCTTGCGGGTCATCAGTGAGTTGGCGGCGTCGGCGATGGGGTGGCCCGGGCCGTGGGCGGTGGCAGCGGCGGGCTCGGCTTCGTGTTCGACCTCGTCGAAGGTGGTGTAGCTAAGGCCCAGGTCCTTGAGCATCTGGTGGTCGTCTTTGGGGCTCCGGCCGAAGGTCGTGAGGTAGTTACCGATCAGGAAGCTGGACCCGCCTGCGAAGAAGATCCAGCTCTGAATGTCCCTGAGGATTTTTTCCCGGCCTCCGGCGATCTTCAGTTCTCGATCGGGCAAGATGAACCGGAACACGGCGATGATCTGCAGCGCTTCCATCGGCTCAAGCGGCTTAGTCTTGTCGTAGATCGGCGTGCCCTGGATCGCGTTTAAGAAATTGATCGGGACGACATCCGCGCCGAGTTTACGCAGCTCGAAGGCGACGTCGAGCCGGTCGTTCCACACTTCACCCATGCCGAAGATCCCGCCGGAGCAGATCGAGAGGCCCGCTGCCTTAGCGGTCTGGATGGTGCGTCGGCGGTCTGCGTAGCTGTGCGTGCTGACGACGTTGGGGAAGAAGCGTTCGCTGGTTTCGAGGTTGTGGTTGACTAGCTTGACGCCCATGTCTATGAGTCGTTTGGCCTGCGCTTCGGTGAGTTCGCCGAGGGTCGCGCAGGGTCGGACCGTGCCTTGCTCTGCGGTCTTCTTGAAGAAGGGTTCCAACCAGTCCAGTTCGCGGTCGGTCGGGCCCCGCCCCGAGTTGACGATCCCGAAGCTGGAGGCCCCGTTTTTCAGCGCCTCGTCGGCGGCGGCGGACATCTGCTCCACGGACATCTTTTCCGGGCTGACGTGGGTGCTGTGGTGCTTGGATTGGGAGCAGTAGCCGCAGTCTTCGCTGCAAGCGCCGACCTTGCCGGTAACGATCGAGCAGAACTTGACCTGCTTGCCGACGAAGCGGATACGGATCTTGTTGGCCCAGTAGAAAAGGTCGTAGAGCTCATCACCGCTTGCCCGGGTCAGGGTCAGGGCGTCCTCTCGGGAGATTGACTCACCACTTAGGATCTTTTGAGCGATCG